>DAOLCX010000011.1:0-13347 GCA_035327685.1 Pirellulaceae bacterium
CGATACGGGTTCGGCTCCCCCGCCATCCGACGATTCGTTTGATTTTGAGGCTCGCGAATCTCAGGCCTTGGCGTCTCAACGGTATGAGCAACGCGAACTCGAATCGGTCGCGGAGAACAATCCCTAAACCTGGCATTGGGTTGCTTTCGAGGGTGACTGTTGGCGGTCAGAACCCAATGACGAACCGTATTGATCACCCAGAGGCGACTGACCTCATGCCATCCACCAGCGCCCCCCTTGATTGCCAGGTTCAGGTCAAGTCAGTAGATCAATTGACTTCCGAGGAATGGGAAACCTGGGAGCGAATTCGCGCTGCGGTGGCCTGGTTGGATGCCCCGTTTTTCTCGCCGAGGTTTGTCCGCGCGGCCGCCCAAGTTAATCCTGCGGTGCGCGTGGCGGTCATCTGGAATGCCCAGAATCTATTGGGCTTCTGGCCCTTTGAGTTTGCCGGGAGAACTGGAAGACCGGTGGCTTCGCTGATCACCGAAATGACTGGGTTGATTATGAACCCCCACGATCCGCTAAGGCTCGACCGGCTCTTGCCTGCATTGGGGCTGGATCGTTGGCATTTTGATTGCGTTCCGTCCACGCAGCTCCCGATGACGCCTTTCGTTATTCGCAACATGGATTCAGTCTATATTTCCTTGCGTGAGGGTTATGGTTCCTATCGACAACATCTGCTGAGCAAACATCCGCGACAACTTCCAGACAACGCCAGAAAACTGCGGAAACTTGAACACGAGCACGGTGCGGCGACCTGGAATTGGAACGTACCCGAACCCCGCTTGCTGGATGAGTTGTTTCGCTGGAAACGCAACCAATATCAGCAGGCGGGCGTGATCGATGTTTTGGGAGTTCCTGCCCTGCGCGACCTGATTCGCCGGTTGCTGGAGGAACAAACGGAGTCTTTTGGGGGTGTGTTGTCATTGTTGAGCGTACGAGGCAAACCCGTCGCCATCCACTACGGCTTGCGCGACCAAAAAGTGATGACCAGTTGGTTTCACGCGTATGACCCCGAATATGCCATTTACTCACCTGGCCGTATTTCCATGTTTAAACTGGTCGAAGACGCGGCCAACCAGGGTTTGGAACGTATCGATTTCGGGCAGGGCAACGAACGGTATAAGGCGAGTATGTGCAACGGTTCGATGACGGTTGGAGAAGGTGTGGTCTGCCGAAGAAAGGTGGATCAACTCATGATGTCCGCCTGGATTCGAGCCCGCGAATTCGCATCGTCAAGTTCTGCAATGCGAGTGCCCTTACGTTGGTTTCGTTATCTGCGAGGGAAGTGGAAAGGGGCGGCATCTTGAATTCTCCGGTGACTCGGCCGCTAAGTGTCGGGTGTGGGGAGTCGCCAGAATACTGCCGGCGCGTTCCGCAGGCCAGAAATTAGTCAATACAAGTCGCCATGCAAGTCAGACTCTATCGACCAAGTCAACTTACCCAACGGCAGATCGAGAGCTGGCGTGAGTTGATGCACGTTCATGCCTGGCGTCGTCATCCACATTTGACACCTGAATGGGCCCAGATTATCGAACGAGTTGGCAGGCCAGTTGAAGTCGCCGAATTTCAAACACCAGAAAGCACTGGTTGGTTTGCCTACGAACGTCTGTCACGCAATCGGGCAATTCCTCTAAGCGGACCTTTTTCGGATTGCCAGGCCATTCACACGCCTGCCCACCTGTCGTTAGACATTCGCCATCTGCTGGTGGCCTGCCGACTGACAAGTTTTCGTTTCGACCATGTACCTGTTGGCGAAAGCTGGACCGAATCAGCGCAGTGGGAAGCTGATCGTGCGTTCGAAGTTTCCCTGCTCGGTGGTTATTCGCAATACTGGGAGCAACTGCAACGATCCCACAGCGAGTGGTGCCGACAACTCGAACGGAAGAGAAGAAAACTCTCGCGGGAAGTGGGTGCGGTCCGTTTCGAACTTCATCAAGACAGTTCGTCCGCGATGAATGCTTTAATCGAGTGGAAACAACGCCAACTCGTTTCTGGCGGCATGAAAAATGTCTTCCGCTTCCCCTGGTCAAAATCACTGCTTAACCAGACGATTCGGGAACAATCCACAGACTTTTCCGGTTGGCTCTCGACGTTGTATGCTGGACAACAACTGGTTGCCGTTCATCTTGGTCAACGCAGCGGCCAGGTCTTGAACGCTTGGATTCCCGCGCATCACCCAGGTTTCTCAGCATACTCTCCCGGGGCGCTGTTGCATTTGGAATTGTTGCGCCGTAGTGCCGAGGAAGGGATCACTCAAGTGGATTTGGGGCGAGGCGAGAACCCGCTCAAGATCAGACTGGCCAACTCGATATCGATGATGGCAATCGGAATGGTCCATCGAAATCGGTGGCGCCAATGGTGTTCGCGGCGATGGTTCCAGATCCGGAGCCGTTTGATTCGCGCTTCCAAGTCGCAGAAATGGGTTCGTCTTTGTCGAAATCACACACAAAATACCGGAAAAAGGCGCAACCCCGACAAACTCAACAGGAATTGACCGATCGGTTCCTCAAAAAACACGTTTTCATTGACGGTTCCCGGTTTTCTCAATTATTCTGGCAAACAAGCCCAGATGTCTGCGTGATGTGTGGAATTCCCCGAGTTGATGGTTGTCCTTGCATATCGAAGGTGTTGAACACGGAGTTGGCTGATGACGGTCCGCAAGTCATGGATTGAAAAGCTCTGTGCCGCTCCTCGGAAATTTGCTGTTCGTTGGAGACAGCGAGGGCCGGGTGATGCCTGCGGCTGGGCCTGGTATCAACTGCAGTGGCGTTTTCGGGAATGGCAACTGGGCGCCCGCACCAGCGAATTTGCGCACGGCCTCGTGGTCGAATCGGATGGTGAGCAACTTGGCTATGAGCCGATCGACTACCTTTGTTTTGATCAGATGATGGATTACCTGCAACCGATCACGCCCTCCGATGGATTCCTCGATTATGGCTGCGGGATGGGCAGGGGAGTGTTCCTGGCTGGGATGCAGCCCTACGGAATCGTGCTGGGCATTGAACTCCATCCACAACTGGCCCAAGTGGGAAACCAGATGTTGAGTCGATTGAGAGCCAAAGGAAAATTGCGGGCGAAGCGTGTCGAGATTTTGGAACAAGATGCGGCCCAGTTTGAAGTCCCGGCCGAAATCAACCATGTCTTCTTGTTCAATTCCTTTACAGGTAATGTGCTGCAACAAACTTTGAATCAAATCAGAAGGTCGTTAGAAAAATTTCCACGAATGATTAAAATGGTCTATTTGCAACCGCGCGAGGAGGAAAACCCTCTGGCTCAGGTCCACTGGCTGCGACACGAAGCCGATCTGCCGACGGGCTATTGGACACACATCCGCAGTGTTGTTTATTCCACTGACGTGCCGAAATCGGAGGGCTCACGATGACATCGATGTTCGACGGAGTGTTTGCCGGAAAGTCTGTATTGGTGACCGGACACACAGGGTTTAAGGGGTCCTGGCTTTGCTTGTGGCTGGCTCGCTTGGGAGCTCAGGTAACCGGTTATGCCTGGGATCCACCCACGGACCCAAATCACTTTACGCAAAGCCGTGTGGCGGACGTGCTGCAACACCACTACATCGCGGACGTGCGCGATACGGAGACTGTTTTGCGGGCGATCAAGAGTTGCAAACCCGATCTGGTTTTGCATCTGGCCGCCCAGTCCATTGTCCGCAAAGGATATCGCGAGCCTTGGGAAACGTTCTCAACGAACGTGATGGGGACGGCCAGCATCCTCGAAGCCCTTCGACTCAGGAACGAACCCTGCAGTGCCGTGCTGGTCACCAGCGACAAGTGCTATGAAAACCGGGAACAAACCTGGGGCTATCGGGAAATCGACGCCATGGGCGACCACGACCCTTATGGAGGAAGCAAGGGGGCCGCGGAGTTGGTCATTCGCGCCTATCGCGATTCATTCTTTCCGGCGAATCACATTCAGAAACATGGAATCAAGATCGCCAGCGCCCGCGCCGGCAATGTCATTGGCGGTGGCGATTGGACGCCCGACGCGCTGATTGTTGATGTGGTTAAAGCGCTGGCAACCGACCAACCCGTGATGATCCGCAGTCCGGAGGCATTTCGCCCCTGGCAGCATGTGTTGCAGGCGCTGAGTGGCTACCTGACCTTGGCCGCCAGGCTCTTGTCGAGCGATGATCCCCAATACTGTAGTGGCTGGAATATCGGGCCGCTGCCAGGGAACGAGATCCCGGTCCGCGACGTGGTCGAACTTTTTATTCAGGCTTGGGGTTCGGGCTCGTGGATCGATGTTGGTGATCCCCATGCTCCCAGAGAAGCAGGTATCCTGAGGCTGTCCATCGACAAAGCGCTGTGGAATCTGGATTGGAAGCCGGGCTGGGGCGTCGCCGAGACGATTCGCCAGACGGCTGAATGGTATCGCGCTCAACAGCATCGGGGCGAGGCTTCCATGCAGGACATCAGCATCAACCAAATCGAAGAATATGAATCGATGTTGCGCAACCGAGAGTTCAAACAGGAATCGATTGCGGACGCGAGTTTATGATCCACTGCCGCGCTGCTCTTGACGCTATTCATGAATGTCTGTCATCCAACATCAGATAACGAAAAGCCATGAACTTTGACTATTCGAATCAACTTCGGCGCCGGGCTCATGAGATGATTCCTGGAGGATGCCATACGTATGCCAAAGGGGACGATCAATATCCGGAGCTGTCTCCTGGGTTTGTCGTGCGCGGCAGGGGCTCACATGTCTGGGATGTCGATGGAAACGAGTTCATTGAGTATGGCCAGGGGAATCGTTGTGTGGCTCTGGGACACGCTTTCCCGGCGGTTCTGGAAGGAGTGCGCCGCGAACTGGACAAAGGGGCCAACTTCACTCGACCTTCAGTGATTGAGGTCGAAGCCGCCGAGGCGATGTTGGATTTAGTTCCGACGGCGGAAATGGTCAAATTCTGCAAAGACGGATCGGATGCCACGACGGCCGCGCTGAAATTGGCCCGCGCCTGGACCGGGCGCGATTTAGTTGCCTGTTGTCACGACCAACCCTTCTTCGCAACCAACGACTGGTTCATGGGCACCACGCCGCTGGACGCCGGCATTCCCCAATGCGTTAAAGACATGACGCTCACCTTTGGCTACAACGACATGGCCAGTGTTCACCGCCTGTTTGCCGAACACCCGAACCAGATTGCCGGCTTGATCCTGGAACCCGCCAAATATGAAGACCCCAGAGAAGATTTCTTGAACCAGGTTCGCGAACTGTGTCATCAGCACGGTAGCCTGTTCATCTTGGACGAAATGATCACGGGATTTCGTTGGCATCGAGGAGGTGGACAGGCAGAATACCAGGTCGATCCCGATCTTTCCTGCTGGGGCAAGGCGATGGGCAATGGGTTTTCGGTGTCAGCGCTGACCGGCAAGCGGAAGTACATGGAGCTAGGCGGGTTACAGCATGATCGAGAACGAGTGTTTTTGCTGTCAACAACTCATGGAGCTGAAACCCACGGCCTGGCGGCTGCAATGGCCACCATCGAGGTCTATCGACGCGAACCCGTGATCGAAACACTCTACGCACGTGGCCGACGACTGAAGCATGAGGGAGCCCAGATTGTTGCCCGGCATGGATTGTCTGATCACATCCAAATCATCGGTCGGCCATGTTGCCTGGTGTTCTCGACCCTGGATGCCGATCTTCAGCCCTCGCAGATGATGCGGTCACTGTTCTTGCAGGAGACCATCAAGCGCGGCATCCTCATGACCACGCTTGTGGTCAGCTACACCCATACCGACGAAGACATCGACCGAACTCTGGATGCGATGGACGGCGCATTGGGTGTTTACCGGAAAGCACTGGAGAACGGGCCGGAACATTATCTGGTCGGCCGGCCCTCGCAAGTAGTCTATCGGCGTTACAATGATCCTCAGCCTCAATCGAGATGAGCACGAGCACCTTGGATTGCCTGTTGCAGAGCGATGCGGATGTCCGATCTGCGGGCGAAGCGATGCATCGGTTCGCCGCCGAGTTGTGTCCCTTCCACCGGGCCATCACCGGCGAGGGAGTGCGGGCCACGTTGCAAGCCCTGGCGCGGCGGGTTCCGCTCGGGATTCATCGGGTTCCGACAGGTCTTCGCGTTCTCGATTGGGAGGTTCCACCGGAATGGGAGATTCGCGAGGCCTGGGTGCAACATCCGAATGGGCATCGAGTCATTGATCTGGCCGAGTCGAATCTGCATGTCGTCAGCTACAGTGTCGGCGTCGATCAAGAGTTGTCGTGGTCAGCCTTAAAACCCCATCTGCACACGCTGCCGGAACATCCGGACTGGGTTCCTTTTCGGACGGCTCATTTTCAATCCGGGTGGGGTTTCTGTTTGAGTCATCGCGTCTGGCAGAGTCTGGAGAGCGAATCGTCGTCGAGGCCATTTCGCGTGTTCATCGACGCTCGACAAAAACCCGGATTTCTCGAATGGGGTGAGTTGCACATTCCCGGCCAGCGGCCAGAAGAGTTCTTGATTTCTACGCACATCTGTCATCCATCGCTGGCCAATGACAACTTATCCGGCATGGTCGTGGCCACGGAATTGGCTCGACAGTTGGCGGCCATTCCAGATTTGCCGATCTCGTTCCGCTTCTTGTTTATTCCGGCGACGATCGGAGCGATCACCTGGTTGGATCAAAATCGGACCAAGGTTCCGCTCGTTTGCGGCGGCCTGGTCCTTTCCAATTTGGGTGATCGGGGAGCATTCACATATAAAACCAGCCGCCAACAAACTGCATTGATCGACCGGACCGTAGCGTCGGTCCTGAAACGTCTTGCTCCCGAATTTCAGTGGCGTGACTTTACGCCGTGGGGATACGACGAGCGCCAATTTTGTTCGCCGGGCTTCAATCTTCCGATGGGCCGATTCACGCGGACTCCCGATGGTGAGTATCCAGAATATCATACGTCAGCCGATAACCTGACGTTTATTCAGCCGGATTCCTTGGCCGAATCGCTGAGAATATTGAGTGCGATCATTTCCGATTTTGCCAGATTGCTTCCGCTGGAGTCAGTGCCAAACAACGGTGCCGGGTTGTGTGCCAGGTTTGTTTCGAGCCGTTTGACGGAATTCCCTGGCCCCGGCGATCTCATGCAGAATTTACAGGGCCGCGATCGATTTCTTAACCTTCGTCCATACGGCGAGCCCAAACTGGATCGCTACGGCCTCTATCAAGGCTATGGTCAGGCTCAAGATATCGAGTTCAAACAGGCCGTGTTGTGGATGTTGAACCTTTCGGACGGAACGCACACGATTGACGATATTGTGGCTCGTAGCGGTCTTGACGTTTCTGTACTCCGACGCGCCATTGAATCATTGGTTGGCTGTGGCCTGATCAAAAAAATAAATTGAACTTGCAAAGTTGTTAAACACAATTGAATGATCAGCGATTGCATTCGACGACGGTCAAGAATTGCGAATCCACCTTTGAATTGACTACTCCAAACTCGGCAGGCGATGAATACCACGCAACTTCATATGATGACTTCAGCCACCTCTTCGAAGCCCATTCAAGGCTGCCGCTTTTGCGGAGAGCCGTTGCGGGAAACATGCGTCGATTTGGGCGTATCGCCCCTCTGCGAAAGCTGGCTGGCGGCGTCGGACCTGAACAAGATGGAGCCGTTTTATCCGCTCCACGTGTTTGTATGCCACAAGTGTTTTCTGGTGCAAGTGAATGAGTATGTCAGCGGCGAGGAAATTTTTGGCGGCGAGTACGCCTACTTCTCGTCGTACTCCGACTCGTGGCTAGCCCATGCGAAACGGTACGCGGAAGAGGCCATTCAACGATGGCACTTGGGAGCCCACAGCCAGGTTGTCGAGCTGGCCAGCAACGACGGGTATCTATTGCAGTACTTTGTCGAACGGGGCATTCCTGTGCTCGGGATTGAACCTGCGGAAAACTGCGCGGCGGTGGCGATCAAAAAGAATATTCCATCGCTGTGCAAGTTTTTCGGAGTGAATACGGCACAAGAGCTCCGCGATCAAGGCCGCCGCGCGGATCTGCTGATCGGAAATAATGTGTTGGCACACGTTCCGGACCTGAACGACTTCGTGGCGGGGATAAAAATCTTGCTGGCTGACCAGGGGGTTAACACCATGGAGTTCCCTCATCTGGTGACCACCATGGAAGGCAATCAATTTGATTCGATGTACCAGGAACATTATTGCTATTTGTCTTTCCACACGATCGAAAAAGTCTTCGCCGCACATGGCCTGACGTTATTCGACGTCGATGAAATTCCTACTCACGGCGGCTCATTGCGAATCTATTCCCGACATGTTGAGGACACATCGAAACCCGTTGTGCCGCGCGTTACCGAGTTGCGCCAGCGCGAGCTGGATATGGGTTATGGCGATTTGGAAGTGTACCGGGCCTTTGGCGAAAAAGTCATTCAAACAAAACACAAATTATTGGAATTGCTGATCCGCTTGCGACGCGAAGGAAAGCAAATCGCTGGATACGGTGCGCCTGGAAAAGCGGCGACGCTGTTGAACTATTGCGGCATTCGGGAGGATTTGATTGCTTACACCGTTGACCGCAACCCCTATAAACACGGACGCTTTATGCCTGGCGTGAGAATCCCCGTGTTCCCGACCGAGAAAATTCGCGAGACCAGACCGGATTATGTGGTCATTCTGCCCTGGAATCTCAAAGATGAGATCATGCAGCAGCTCAGCTATATCCGGGAGTGGGGCGGCAAATTCATACTGCCGATTCCTGAAGCTGCCATTCTCGAACCGCAGTAATATTACGTGGCCGCGCCCACATCTGCCATTGCCACCGTTATCGCCAATGCAACGATCGTCACTCACCGGAATGGAATCGTACTCTGCCGGGATGCGGAAGCTGCAACTTCATTGATTTGACGTTTTCACTTTGTGTTCCGCACGGAAGATGATCGTTAGTTCGGAGACAAATCAACCCGTTCTCCTTCCCTGAATTAGAACGCTTTGCGTATCGTCAGGATGCGCACGGCGTCGCCGCTGAATTGCACGCCGAAGACGATTTTTGTACCGTGACGATGTGCGGCATCTAGAGCTCAAGCCGTCTGCGCTATGACACGAGCGACCATTTTACGAACCACTTACCGGCACGTCACCTGGAGCATAACCGGCACCGGCGGAACAGGCTTGACCGACTTCACTTTCGGAATCGTGACCCCGTCGTCGTTAAGCTTTTTGGCCCGCTTGAGCAGCGCGAGGATTTTGGCATCGGCCGGCAAGTCAGCCAATCTGGTCATCTTCGCGGGAATGGGATCGGGTCCAGGCGCACCCCACGTCGAAGACTTTTTCAATTCTTCTGAACTGCCGCCTGCTTCAAACAGCAACGCGGCTTTCCAGAACCCAAATGAGCAGTGTTTTTTGAACGCTGCCATGCCCACGAAAGGGCCCTTGTAGTCGAAAGCGGGCACGCCCCATTTGATCGACTCTGCGACCTCGGGGCACGCCTGGTGCACGAGCTTGCGAAGCGTTGTCAAAATGGGTTTGGCAAAATCGGCGGCCTTTTCAATGTCTATGTCCACTCGCGGGTCTTTGGTCCCCATCGAATTACCTTTTAATTCTCGACGCGCACAACGTTTTCCACTCCAGCAAATTTGAAACTGGGCGAATGACCGCGTCAATCGCATCACGGAAATGCGATACATCCGAATCCTCTGCTCATGAAAGGCTGAGAATGGAAACGCTCATTCAAACACGTTAGCTTAGACGAATCGATCTGCGACACTCACAGGGTTTCGATCTACCACAAGACGACTTGCGGAACGCACCAGAACCAAACTTGGCCGTCAATACCGTAAACGGTAGCGAAAATTGCCGATCCTGCTCTTTGCCCGGATTTTGCTTTTCAGCCAAAATCGTCAAAAAATGCCGGAAATTTCTATTGACAACAAAATTTGTCAATGATACGATCTGGGCATGCTCGAAATCCAAGTTATCGATGATCCGGCGGCTGCAACCGTGGCTTTGGAACCTGTGCGGAGTCAACTCCTTTCCGAGTTGTCGGCACCTGCTTCGGCGGCGACGTTGGCTGCCCGGGTCGGTTTGTCTCGTCAAAAAGTCAACTATCACCTCAACGCACTGGAGTCGCACGGATTGGTGCAGCTTGCGCAGGAGCGGAAATGGGGCGGGTTGACAGAAAGACTGCTTGTGGCAACGGCGGCATCCTATGTCGTCTCGCCGAGTGCTTTGGGCCCGGTTGCCGCGGATCCGAATCGAGAGTCCGACCGTCTGTCCGCGAGTTATCTCATCGCCCTCGGCGCGCGAGTAGTCCGCGAGGTAGGCGACCTCATCCGTCGCGCGAAAGAGACGGGCAAACGTCTGGCGACTTTGGCGGTGGATACCGAAGTTCGTTTCCGGACGGCGGCGGAACGCGCGGCGTTCAGCAGCGAACTCGCCGAGGCCATCACGAAACTTGTATCGAAGTATCACGATGAATCCGTGCCCGGCGGCCGCCCCCATCGCGTGGTAGTCGTGGCGCATCCCTTAACACAGAAATCCGAGGTTAAAGAACCATCATGAGCGTCAAGAAAGAAGCGTCTGGTCGTCGCTGGGTGCAAGTCGAAGTCGAAGTTCCGGGCACGCCGGAAGAAGTCTGGCAAGCCATTGCGAGCGGGCCGGGGGTGTCATCCTGGTTTGTGCCGACGGAGTTTGAGGAACAGGACGGTAAGCCTGTTGCCGTGAGATCAAATTTCGGCCCAGGCATGGAAAACCGCGCCGTCGTCACCGCTTGGGATCCGCCCCGGATGTTCGCTGCGGAATCTCCCGGTTGGACGCCCGAGATGCCTTCTATGGCGACCGAGTGGTTCGTCGAAGCTCGGGCGGGAGGTGTCTGCCTCGTTCGCGTCGTGCACAGTCTTTTCGCCAGTACGGACGATTGGGATGGCCAACTCGAAGGGACTGAATTCGGATGGCCCGGCTTCTTCCGCACCTTGCGAATTTACCTTACGCACTTCCGTGGCCAGCGGTCGGCAATCATGCAGAAAATGGCAACTGCGGCGTGTACGGAAGCCGAAGCTTGGGAGACGCTGACCGCAGCCCTGGGGCTGAAGGGTCTGAGTATCGGGGAGCATTGGACAGCGCCCTCTGGCGTCCCGGCGCTGAGCGGCGTGGTGGAGTACATCCACGAAAGTCCGTACGACCTTCTGCTTCGTATCGACAAACCAGGTCCTGGAGTAGCGGCCCTTGGCGCCTACAACTGCGGCCAGACCATGATTGGATTGAACCTTTACTTGTACGGCGACCAGCCCGCCGCGATTGTCTCCCGCGAGACACCGCTATGGGAAGCATGGTTTCAAGAGCATTTCCCCATGCCCACCGAATCGGGCGTGTGTGGTTAATCGTTCGGTTCATTGGTGGATTGCTCCCATCAGCAAGAAAAGGTTCCGCTGGTAGGGAGGGGTGCCACTTGTAGGAAAGAGTGGCTCTGGCGGAAGTTCGCGAGTTCAGCCTATTCACATTGGCTGGTCATTCTTCGTGAACCTCTGCCGGTGCCACTTTCAGCATTGCTATGGACTCTGCCAACAGCGTTCAGTCCGATTCGCATCTCGCCAGGCTATCGGCGTTCCGTCCCGTCGTTGCATCTATTCTAAAGCCCGTTGATGTAAATCATTTTTTCATCAGCCAGTTTCTGCATCAACTCGTCGTCGATCTGCGGACTTCCCAAATCTCGGAGCGCAGTTGCCAGTCCGATCGCAAGGTCGATCGAGCGAATCGCTTGGTCCCGATTACCGAGATGATGATGAGCCTGGGCCGCAGCGCGGCAGGCGATGGACAGGTCATATTTGTTGTAAGCGCTACCTGCGTCGGCGCTGGACAGCTCTTCCAAAATGGTAATTGCCCGTTCAGCGTGTTCGATCACTTGGACATGTTGATTCAGTTCCAGGTGCGAGCGGGCGATGTCGGTCAGGAAAATCGCCAGGTTGCGTTGATACTCTTTGTCATCCGGATGAGCGCCGGCCAGTTGTTGCATAACTGCCAATGCGTTGTGCGCATGTTCAATCGCGGCCTCATAATCCTCGTTCAGGCGATAACTGCGGGCCAGGTTAAAGTGCGAACTCGCCAAATCAACCGCGACAAATGCATTCGATGGATCACGCTCGATGACCGCTTTGGGAAAATCAATCGCGGCCAGGCAGGCGGGAATGACTTTGTCCAACACCTTGTGCTTGATGTAGTATTCGCCCAGCATAAACTGGGACAGCCACACACTTCGTTCGACCGGGAAATCATCGGGATACATTTGAATCAGGTCTTGCCCCATATCTATGGCCCTGATCAACCGGGCCTCACCCTCTGCGACATCGCCGCCATCGATGTGGATTTTGCTGGCCGCACGCAACAATCGAGTCAGGGTTTTTTTATAGCTGCCGTTTTCAGGGTCGCGTTCGATCAAGCCATCCAGGATTTGCTGGGCTTCGCCAAACAAAAGGGAAGCCTGTTCATATTGCCCTTCCCAGGTCGGTACATTCGCGTAATCGATCAGGATCGTCGCCAGTTTGTTGCGGTGACGCTCAGTTTCCGGTTCCGCTTCGCAAAGCAAACGTTGCAAAGCGAGGCTGTATTCAAAGGCCTGTTCGGCTTCCTGTATCTGGTCGTTCATCCACACGGTTCGAGCGACGACGTAATGATTGTGAGCCAGTTTCTCGATGTTGCTCGGATTGGTGGGTTCCGCGCTATAAACGGCCTGGCGGAGCAGTTGTGCCTTGAAATAGTTTTCCAGGCCGGCTCGTTTATCACCCAGGTGTGAGTTGCCGGCCACACCGAACAGCTCACCAACTTTTTCATAAGCGGTCGCCAGTTCGGCTTGCAATTCCAGATCGCCGCTGGCCTCTTGATACAAACCATCCAAATAGCCGAGAGCACTGGTGACAATGGCTTGTCGAGCACCCAGCGAATTGTCCAAGTACTCGACCTGAGGATAGATGTCAAACAGCAGTTCGTTGGCCAGTTGTCGCAGCTCATCAAATCGCTGCTCAGCTTGTGCTCGCTGTGTCTCAGATGTTTGCAGGGCTGTCTGGAGTTGCCGCTGGTGGGCGCTCAGTTCCTCCGCCAGGTTCTTGGACTGCAACCACAACAGTGTACTGACGATCGTACCAAGCAAGAGCGAGCTCATGGCGGAAGTGAGCGCCCATGCCAATCGCGGATTTCGGCGACACCACAAGCGAAATGTTTGCCATGAAGTGGCGGGTTGGGCCAAAATCGGTTTGCCGTCGAGGAACCGCTGCAAATCGTCGCGCAAATCCTCCATCGTTTGGTAGCGATCCGCCGGATCTTTGTGCAGTGCCTTCAGGCAGATCGTCTCCAAATCGGCAGGTACCCTTCGATTCAACCGCTGT
>DAOLCX010000012.1:0-13155 GCA_035327685.1 Pirellulaceae bacterium
GGTGCCAGCCCCGGCCTGGCGCGCAACCGGATCAAGGCCCGGATGGCGTAAGCGTGGCTCCAAACGTTGTAAATCGCGACACTATCGGCCCGTTTAACGCGTCGTAAGTTCGACACAAACCAACTGCGGGCACGTTCCAATGATTCGGCGATACGCGGATCGTCGCCGTTGTCACATTCGCAGAGCGCTGACGTACACAATGCCGTGGTTGCGGCTTTGAATGCCAGATGGGCTCCGGGAACTGGTGCAAATACCTCAAAATCGCGAGCCGTAACATGTGAACCCCAAGACCCGTCTGGCCGTTGGGTTTTTAACAGGAACTCGATCCCGCGCTGGAGCGATTCTTCCACTTCATCGTGGGTTGGAGCGACCACGTCCGGGAGCGGAGGCAGTTGGCTGAAATCATAAGGATTCGCAAACCACCGCTGCATGTCAGCCTCGTCTTGCTGACTCTCTTGCACAGGCGGTTCTTGTATCGCGCTGGAACCGGTGTTCGATAGCGCCCCGAGGAACCCCACCAGCAGTCCGCCAGTCACCCATCTCAAATTCCACGATCTCATTTGGGCTTCTCCAGCAAGATCACATCACCAGCCGCCAGGCCCGACACAATTAGCGTCTGGTCTTGGTGGATCAATCCGCGTTCCACAGTGCGCTTTTCGATGGCATCACCTGTTTTAACGTACACGTAGTAATTCCAGTCGTCGTCGGTAAACACGGCTTTGCTAGGTACGGCGATCGCCTTGTCTGACTCGAACACGCGAATCCGGACTTCTGCCTTCATGGCGGGGGCCGAAAAAGCGGTGGACGATGCCAAGTTCAAAGTGCAATCGAACATGCCTGTCGGCAACGCGTATCGGCCAACACTGGTCACATTGGCTGGAATGCGCTGGTTGGGCTGAGCCTTCGGAGAAACCCACGCGGATTGACCAACCTGCACCAGGCCAGTGACATCCTCCGGCATGTCGGCGCGCAGTCGATACTCGAAATCGGTATAGACAGTGCCAATGACCTGATTCACGTTGATGGTGTCTCCCTCACGCCAGCGGCGCTGCCCCGTCAACAGCCCGCGATCGATTTCACCATAAACGAAGATGCCAGTGATCGGCGCTCGCACTTCTAATCGTATCCCGTCTTCGAGGAATTCGTCAAAATCAAGAATCCAGGTATTGCCGTATTCCACCTGCGCTTTTTCCCAAGCCAAACGCCGGCGTTTGAGGTTGATTTCAGCGCTCTGTATTTGCGCGTCCAATCGCAAACGTTCCAAGTCAAAAGCGACTTCGCGCTGTCGCAATTCGCGAGGGATTAACACTTCGAGTTGACGGCGCGTGGATTCGCGAGATTGTTCGGCGTAAAACTCGCTCTGTTCGATCGAACGCCGCGTTCGCCGCAGGACGAGTTCCTCGGACTCCTCCACCAACTCGTCTTCCAAGTACATCTGTTCCAATTGTCGCAATTCTTCGCGCTGATCTTCCAGGTAGTCTTCGGACCAGCCCCGGCTTTTGTCAATGGACTCGACATTTTTAGGATGCTGGACCTCTAAAAAATAGTCTCGATCGGCCATCAGGTTTTCGACTTGGGCTATCAGTTGATGCAATTCCAATTGTTGGCTGGTCTCATCCTTTTGAAACTCAAACTTAGCGATTTCATGAGCGAGTTCGGCAACCTCACGATCCAATCCCTTGATTTTTCGTTGTCGCAAAAAGTCTCGATCATCGATCCACATCACGACGTCGCCGGCCGCAACCGGCGAGCCATCGGGTACCACTTGCTTGACTTTAAGCGCCGTGAATTGCCGAAAATCAGCACGAATTTCAGCCATGTCCACGGGTTCCGCCTGCCCAGTGAGGATGACGTCCTTATGAAACGGTCCGGGCTGAATCTCGTGAGTGGGCGGATCATCGGCCCTAACACATGTGATCACGCCAACCAAGATTGTTAACCCCAAAATCACCGCGCGATTCAACATTTGGCCAGTCTCCATAGCACCTTAATGTCAACGTTCTTGAGAATTCACCGGACTTAAACATCTGTCCGGTCAAATCAAACTGCGTTCTTGCCAATCATGATTATGGGACTTGGAACTAATGTCGTCAAAGGTGGGTGGCAGCCAAACGACCACGGTGCCGTTCAAGTATATGAAATGTGCCGATTAGGAAAACGTTTCGCGTGTGATTGGTGAAACTTTTGAGATTTTCGACTGGATACGATGATAAAAGAAGCCATGCCGTCACTGGCATGCTCGGTAAATCTTTCTGCCTTTGACGGTTGATCCGTTTCGGAAAATTGGTAAGGTCCCCAAGATATGAGTCAGATGTCCAACGCCGCCTTTAAAGAGGCTCGCCGCCTGGTCCAGGATTTGTTTCAACCCAAACCGTGGGTGTATTGGACCGATTTCCTGGTAACCATGGTGGTGGCTTATTCGGCAGCCATTTCGTTCATCAAGATCCCCAACCAACCAGTACCATTGGCAGTAGGGTTGTACCTGATTGCCATCGTCGGACTATACCGATTGAGTTTATTCATCCACGAGATTAGCCATCTGGGCAAACGAGCCGTTCCTGGATTCACAACAGCCTGGAATATACTGGTTGGAATACCAAACCTCCTGCCGTCATTCTTTTACGAAACGCATCGGGAACATCACAATACGCACCATTTCGGGACGAAGCACGATGGGGAATATTTGCCACTAGCCAGCGGCCGTTGGTCGGATGTTTTGGCATTCCTCGCACAAATCTTCTATTTGCCGCTCCTCACATTTGTCAGGCATCTGATCGTTACCCCGCTGTCATTCTTGCATCCCGGTTTGCGCCGCTGGACGCTGGAGCATTGGTCCAGTTTTGTCATCAACCTCAGCTATCGTCGCGAGATTCGCCCTAACGACCCGGTGCATTGGTGGGCGGTGGTGGAAATCGGATGCCATTTGAGAGCGGTCCTGTTGCTGGTTCTCGTGGTGGTCGGGATCGATCCGTGGCACGCTCCTTTTTTCATCTATCTATTGGCCGTCGGAACATTGACCATGAATCATGTGCGGACAATGGCTGCCCATCGCTACCGGAGCGACGGCCAAAGCATGTCGTTACAGGAACAAATGTTGGACTCGACCGATATCCAGGCGCGCGATCCTTTGACACTGGCCATGTGCCCCGTCGGTTTGAGGTTTCATGCACTGCATCATCTGTTTCCCGGCATCCCGTACCACAATTTGGAAACCGCCCATCGGCGATTGATGCAGGCCCTACCTGCAGAGCATCCCTATCGGAGTTGTGTTTACCCCTCGCTGTGGTCGGCGATTGGCGAGCTGTTTGAAGAATTTTTCAAGCGCAGAGCCGAACGTAAGGAATCGAACTCAGAACCAGATCGTTGGCAACATGCGGCATGAGCCCCGGGGCAATTACCTCGAGTCCTACTCATCTTCGTCAAGTAGTCGCTCGATGGCGTCGATGACAACCTGGTCCCCTTTGGCCCCCTGCCACTTGAGTTCTCCCTGCCACCACAGCCGGATATAACCCTGGCGATCGATCACGTAAACAGTGGGCCACATCGTGTTGCCCCAAGCATCCCAATTCTTGTTTTGCAAATCGACAAGCACCGGATACTGCTGGCGATTCTCGCGGGCGGCAGCCGTGATCTGCTGGATATCGCGCTCAGCGGGGGTTTCCGGAGTCTGAATTCCCACCACTACCACATCGCGACCGGCAAAGCGTTGTACCCATTCGTTGTAAATCGGCAAGTTGCGTTGGCAGTTGATGCACTGGAACGCGTAGAAATGAACCACAACGACCTTGCCCTTCCAGGCGTCGATGGAGGCCGGCGGGTCGCCTGCCCAACCATCCGTGACGACCAATGGCGGCGCTTTGGGGTAGATTCTGTGGAGTGACGAAAAATCAAACGGCTTGCCCACCAGGCGCTCCAATGCTTCCCCTTGTTGCGGCGTCAAAAGCTCAAACCCCTGACGCTGTTCGTCTTGCTTGACTTTTTCTAGTCGTTGGGCCAAAGCCTCAGTGCTCTCGCCCCGCCGCATGGCGGCATGGCCTTCGGCTTCGATACGGTCGGTTGTTTCGGCCAAAGAGACCAACTTGTTTTGTTGTTGACGTGTCAGCGAGAGTAACTGGATGACGTCCGGGCGATGTAGCATTCGAACCCCCTGGCTTTGCATCTCCAGTTGTTGCAAACGGCTGACAGCATCCGCCGACCAATGTTCGCGCACAAACTCCCAGACTCGGGTTTCCAATCCCTGGACTACCCTCTCCTGCTCTTCGGCGGACAAATTCCGCGCCCGCCACCATGGCCCGTCGATTTCGTCGAACAAACGATCCAAGTCAACGCATTGCTTTTCGGACAACGATAACTCGCGTTGAATTTCGGGGGCGTGAAGCAACGATAATAGCGTCCTGCGAATTGAAACCTCGGGTGAAGTCCGCGCCACCGATGCCAATTGTGTTGATTCAGGTTCGACCTGGCATGCCAGGGAAGGCAAGCCTCCAACCAGTGATACGATACTACAGACAATCCATGCAGGTTTTTTGGCAATCATCAAATCACGTCACCTATCCAAACGAACAACAGTCGCTCACCCTGTACATCGGGATCGCCACGCCCCTTTTATTTTGATGCCTACGGCGCGCGCATGTTACATCGTCAGCCGCGATTCTTGCAATGTACCTGGCCTTTTGGCCAGCAACGATTGGCCATTTCAGCCCATCCTAAGCGACGGGATTAGGTCCAATCGCATCACCTTGCGGGCCGACCATACACCAACCACCAAACCAATCGCGATGATGATCAAGAAAATGACGCCCAATTGGCCCCAAGGTACCGTGGCTCCTCCCAACCACCAGTGCGGCAACACCGTAATAATCGCAGATAAGATCCCAATCGATAGTCCCCAGCCCAATAGTACGACCTGTTCCAGCACCAACACCGCAACCATCCTTGCGGGGCTAAAGCCGACCGCGCGCATTAAGGCCAGTTCCCGCCGACGTTCGATTACATTCCGCCATTGGATGGCGGCCAAACCAAAGGTTCCCAGCAATAAACCGAGCGCGCCTAAAGTCTGGAATGCACTCAAGTACGTATTTTGTACCGCCATAAGTTCGCGCAACAGATCGACGCTTCGCCGGGCCGTGATGCCATAGTCGGATAAACGATCGCGCATAACGGACACCGCCAGGTCCCCGTCTTCTGCCGAGTCGATCAACAACCACCGGTATCCGCTGACCTCCGGAAACGCACGTACAAACGCAGATTCACTGATTAAAACGCTCCCTTGCAAGATACTGTTTTCCAGCATACCCACCAACCGAAAATAGAGCCGTTGCCCGGAATCGAATTGGATCGCAAAAACCTGGCCAAGCGTGTAGATTTTCAGGCTATAGACCGCCGTGTTCTTATCAATAATGCAGGGAATCGATTCTGCTTCCGAACGACCGTTCCCTTCCACATGGATCGCTGAGCCAGGACTTCCGGTCAACAGCCGCCACGGATTTCTTTTCTCGGCTTCGGTGGTACTGAGATGCCCAGCCCAATGAAACCGGACCGATCGATCGTCATCGTAACGCCTGATCCATTGCTCCGTTGCTCCCAACACACGTGGCTGGCTGGATTGGTAGGGATTCGTACAACTGGCATCCTCGCCGGGTTTGTACCGCCAGGCATAAACTCGAGTCGAAGCCGGCAGCGGATGCTCGCGGCCCAATGTTTCGATCTGACCCTCGCTGGTGTTGAGATCCTCAAACAAAGGCTGGACGGTTTCCGCCAGCCAATCGATCCCGCCCGTCGATTCATCCGCCGGGCGCAACCGGAACGCGCTCAGTGCCACGATCAGAAAAGCGGCTACCGCCGTCAAACCTATCGACATCGTGCTCCGCATCGGATGGCGTCTTGTATTGGAGAGAGCCAGGCCACCCATCTGCAAGGTCGAGAGCGACGGACTCTGCCGTCTCAAGGAAACGAGATGGCGCCGCACTGCAATCATCGCTGCGGCCAATACCAAGAAACCGGCTCCCAGAAATGCACCGGCCTGTGACTCGCCCCGCATGCGGCTGGCTGAGATGGCCAATGCGCACGCCGCCAACGCCATGACGATCATCATCGACATCGACCGCCAGCGCCGCCCGGATGCCAGCGAGGGCTTGGCATCCCAGTTCCCCGAAAGCAATTCTCTGGCCGGACGGTTTCGCGCCCGTTGGATCGCCCAGGCAATCGTGATCAAACTGACTCCAACGCCAACGGCAAAACCGATTGCCACGCTGGTCCAGTCAATAAAAACCTGTAAAAACGTATTCCCCACCGCACCTGACCACCAAGATGTCAGCAACGTGACAACGCCAGCGGCGTAACCTAACCCCAGTCCGATCCCCAGCAATCCACCGACGAATGCGACTATTGTCCCCTCAAGCACATACCAATTCAGCAATCTCCCCCCACGAAACCCCACTGCCAACAACAGGCCCAGTTGTTCGCTCCGTTGCTCAAGGCTCAAGCGGAACAGAAGTGCCAACAAGATCAAGGCCGCCACCATGACGAAGGAACTTAGTCCCAGAAACAAACCATCGAAAGGTGTGGCGCCACTTGATGCCGCAAGACCTTGGGCCTTGATCCTCATCCACCGCAATCCAAACCACTCCGGATGCTCGCGCCAAATCCCCATCATGACGTTCTGAATCTCATCAGCTTCGACCTCTTTGGGAATGCGAAATCCGGTCGTATCGCCAAAGCGGCTGGACCATAATTGCCGAGCGGTGGTCAGGCTGACAAATCCCTTGGGCGTTGTGCGATGGTTGTTCCAGTAATCATCATCCGCAGGACGAATTCGCTCGGAGGTAGTAAACGGGAGATCCCAGCGATCCATCGATTCGGCATCGGTCAATCCGGGAACTTCCGGCGTCAAATCAGGATCATTCGCCCAGGTGGGACGCCGATCAAACACGGCCGGAGTCAGCCCTGTCTGGCGGCGGTACTGATAGGGCTCAACCGGCTCGACCAGGTCCGCGATATCCGCAACCTGCAATACGATGGATGCTTCCTCCAACCGCCCGTGGCTGGATTCCGGCAGGTAATATGAGACTTCCACTCGATCGCCGGGCTCAGCTCCCAAGTCGTTTGCCGCCCAGGCATTCAGGACCACCGCGTCTTCGGGAATCGGTGCCACCAAATTGTCGAATGCGGCCGACTCCAACGGAATCGCACTATCGATATCAATTCCTGCCACCATGGAATAGGGAATAGATTCCGCAAACCCGGCGCGCGGTTCAACCAACCGGATCGTATTTGCCAAATAAGTGAACACCGGTCTGGCATCAGATAATCGCGCTTGAATCTCGCCCGCTAACTCACTGCCAAAAACCAACCGCTCCGTTGTCAGGTTCCAGTATTCAAAAGCTGTATTTAGCCTGCTCTCTTCACGGTAGTTCATAGCCACTTGCTTTAGGCCCAAACCTAAATCCATCAGGGAAGGACGCAGGCTGTCCATCACCCGTTGGCCCACCTGTTCTTCTGGAATCCGCGCGGGGTCAAGCCCCGCCAGAAACATCGCGTTGATCGGATCGCGCCCGGCCCAATGCTTCAAAGAGGATTGAGTCAACTCGTTTTGCAGAAACGACAGATTCAGATAAACGATGCGTGGCTGCTGGGTGCTGGGGTGCAGCGATAATTTACCCATCGCGTTATCCGGCACGATACCGACCACCGGCAAACGAACCAGATTCTCCAGCAAGTCTCTTTTCTTTCCCAGCGAGCTATCGCTCGGCAGCAAACTGGGCTTGGGAACTCGGATGGTCAGGGAGACGCGTCCTGCCTGAATCGCGTCTTCCGTGATACTCAACTCCTCAGCCAGTGCGCGATTTACCAATACTTGATCGCCATCGAGCGACTGGGCTGAAAAGGAGTCTTGCCGGGCCAATTTCCAGAAAGTCTGCTCGATTCCTAACACCGTGACCCCTGCGGCCCTTGCAACCAGATTCCCATCAGCCCTTTCCACCGCTGACGTAGAAAACCAGATCGCCGGTTCAGCCTGTCGATAGTGGTTTGTAAACTCAGGCAACCGCTCCAATTGACGCTGGAAATCGCGGGAGAAAAAATGTTCGGCCAACCAGACTTCGTCAATCCGCTGCAAACGCTGTAAGGTCATCTCTTTCAGGCTGCCGCGCATGCTGCTGCCGACGACCAGCGCCCCGACTAACGTGGCAGTGACCGTGGCCACGGCCAACGCCAAACCGAGTTGGCCGCGCCAATAAAACCGTACGCTGGCCCAAGCATGGTGAGCGATCGTTGTCATGGCTGAACCAGCGCTCGAGGGCGCTTAAATAAGGTGAGCTGCTGAAGGTGGGCGTCGAACTCAGCCAGGTCCGGTTCCAACTGCTCCAGCCACCAATCGACGCCGCGCACCGTACGATGCAGGTTTTCACCAGAATGGTCGATGGTCCCCGAAGGCCGACAAGATACCGAACCGAACCAGATCCCACCGGGACGCAGCACGCGCCGCATTTCCCCAAAAGCCGATAGCATGTCGGCCTGGTCCAAATGTTCCAGAACATCAAAACACGTCACCAATTGAAAACTTCCATCTTCAAAGGGGAGTGGCCCAGGATCGACTCGCAAAATGCGCGTGCCGTCCTCCATACCGGGGATGTTTGACACGCGCTGCTTTGTCAACGATACGGCTTCGTCGCTGACATCGACGCCCCAACATTGGAACTGGAACGGTCGCCGTGACAGCCATTCCACCACAAATCCGGCGCCGCAACCAAAATCCAAGGCTCGACCTCGCAGCCACCGCAAGCTGGCCGAATGCCGGATACACGTAATTAAACCCGGTGAGTGTTCCGCCAGGCGGTAATTGACCTCGCGTGCAAAAACATCATTGTAAATCCGTCGGTATTCGGCCATTCCAAAACTCGTCCGAGTCAAATTTGCATCGTAACTATATTAAACGTGCAAGCGTTGAGGGGATGTAGAACAATTGAGGACAATTGTTCTACACTCACGCCTTTCCGAACAACTCCTTGACCGGTGACTAATACGTTAGTCCAGCGCCACGAGTTTGCCTCCGGTTAGTCGAGCCCGTTGACTAAAACGCTGAGCCAACCGATCGCTATGCGTCACACAGATTAATATGGTTCCCCAACGTTGCGAAACCTCCAACAACAATTGCCCCACCATTTCGGCGCTCTTTTCGTCCAAACTCCCTGTCGGTTCATCGGCCAGCAACATGGCTGGCTGACAGACCAAGGCCCGTGCCACGGCCACGCGTTGTCTTTCCCCGCCCGACAATTCGCCGGGACGATGTCGGGCCCGCGCCCCCAATCCGACTTGTTCCAACAACTGCTTCGCCAATTCCACGTCCGCTGGAGTCACCCGACGTTGAGCCAGCACCGGGATCATGACGTTCTCCAGCGCAGTCAACTGCGGCAACAAAAAATGCTCTTGGAACACAAACCCCAGTTGTTCATTGCGGAAACGGGCCAACGCCGATGCCGACAATGCGAACGGATTCTGACCGTTCAGCTCAACGGACCCGCTGGTGGGGTGGTCGAGAGTGCCAGCTACATGCAGCAGTGTGCTTTTGCCGCAACCACTGGGCCCAATCACGGCCAACGCGTCGCCAGACGCCAGCTCCAGCGTGATCCCATCCAACACACGGAGTGCTCCTTCCGGTGCCGGGAAGTCTTTAACAAGTTCTCGGATCACCAGTTGCGACATGGTTCCGTCCGAATGAGTTGATCCGCATCACGCGGTGGGTGATGAAGACACAAAAGGCTGCAACACCGATTTAGCTGATGCAATGAGTCATCCCTTATCGTTCGAGTCGCCAACAAACGGAGATAGCCGTCGGCGGACTTCAGTGGGGATCGACATCGATGCGGATGGCAAGCCGGGCCGATGCTCGCAGCATACCGCCGTGACCTCGCCGTGGGCGACCGGTTCCCCCTGGCGACAAAAACGAACATCGTACCGAACGCTCGAGTCTCCAATCCGGCCGACCTGCAATTCGATGTCGATCGTTTCTTCGAATCGGACGGGACGTCGATATTGACAGGTCGCCGAAACTCGTGGCCAACTGATGACCTGCACACCGGTATCCCAGATAACGCTCATTCCCAGTTGGCGCAAGAATTCATGCTCAGCCTCTTCCATATACGTGAAGAAGACCGAAAAGTGGACGATGCCAGCCAGATCCGTGTCGCGAAATTCGACGCGGCGTTGAGTTCGAAAAACTTGTCCCATCGGTTAACTCCGATAGCCGGACAATTCCAGCAATCGATAACCGGGCATTACTCGCCGACGTACGGCAGCAGCGCCATGAATCGGGCCCGCTTGATCGCCGAAGAAACTGCGTGTTGACTGACAGCGCTGCATCCGGTCTTGCGTCGGCTGACAATTTTTCCGTGGCGATTGATCAGTTTTTTTAGCAGCTCAACATTTTTGTAATCCACGAACATCGGACGTGGACGTTCGCCATCAACGTACAAGGGGTCCTTTCTGACCGTCTTGACTTTGGCTTTCGGTTTCCGCCGGGGCCGGGCCGGTCGCTGGGGAAATGCCATGAAAATAAACCTTATTGGACTCTGGATTATCTTGTTGTCGAAGTGACCCATTATGCCGAGCATACGGTACCAACGCAAGTGGCAATACACCGCAAAAATCAAGTGTCGGGCAGTCCAGTTCCTGGAGGGGGGGGCGAAAATCAGGTTCGGGGCTCCAGCCTCTATCCGAGAGGCCGTGCCCAACTCGGACCTGAATCGGACGCCTGGCGACGGCAAACCCCATTGCGGATTCATTCGGTTTGACCCTGACCATTCCTGTTTTACAATAAAGTGCGGATGACCGCCGCAGGTAAGCCGTGTGACACGGAGGCACGAAGCCTCTTTTCTGGTCCAATGATGGAGAGGATTTTCGGGTTGTGGGGGACCCCTGGCCCCAAGACATCCATGCCATCCAGGGTTAGTTTAATCCCTCATTGCGTTCGAAAAAGTAATCAGCCCACATCAGAACTATTGGGGTCAACCGATGAGTAATTTTTTGACGGCATTGCCCGTGTTCAACGAGGCCCGCTATGTGGGGCATGTGTTGGACCAGGTGACCCGGTTCAGCGATGACGTCGTCGTGATCGATGACGGTTCCTCCGACGGGACGGCCACGATCCTCCGCGACCGCCGCGATATACGGGTGGTGACCCATCCACAAAATCGAGGCTATGGCGCAGCATTAAAGAGTGCCTTTGAATACGCCCAGCAGCATCACTACACGTGGCTGGTGACCATCGATTGCGATGGGCAACATGAACCACAGCGGATACCAGACTTTGTGAATGCTGCTGAGGAAACGGGGGCCGATATCATTTCCGGTAGTCGGTACTTGAAGACATTTGACCCCACGGCTGAGGCACCAGCGGGCCGGAAGCGCATCAATGCACAAATCACTCAAGTCTTAAACGCCCGGCTGAAATTGAACCTGACCGACGCCTTCTGCGGATTCAAGGCGTATCGGGTCGCCGCGTTGTCGAAACTGAGGATCACGGAATCGGGCTATGCCATGCCGCTGGAGCTGTGGGTTCAAGCGGCATGTGCTGAATTGAAAATCGTAGAGGTTCCCGTGCCGTTGATTTATTTGGATCCCGGCCGATCGTTTGGCGGAAACCTGGATGACGACAATGCCCGACTGCAGCATTATTTGGAAGTCATCGAACGGAGCATCGCTGTGCTCTCCAACGAATGTTCTGCGTTAGGCTAGGATGGCGCGCAAGTGTCGAGTCTTTCCAATAACCAACAACGATGGCTCGGCAACAGGTTGCAAGCACCGGAACAAGATGGGGAAGTCTTGCAGGTCCCGCCGTTAGCCAGTGTCGGGCAGTTGTTGAAGGACAATCGGCAGCGGCTGGCGCTCGGTCTGACGCTGGGCACGCTTGGCCCATGGCAAGTGTTTGCCGAACAGGCCCGCCGTGAAGCAATCGCGCAAGCTCAGCAGTACACACGTACCTATCGCGACGTCGATTTTTCCGATCGAGATCAGGCGACGTTATTCCTGGCCGGGCATCAACCCAAGTTGTTTCATCCCGGTGTGTGGATCAAGAACTTCGCATTGTCGCAACTGGCCGAGCGCCATCGCGCCGTCGCCATCAACCTGGTAATTGACAACGATCTGTGCGGGACATCGGCGATCGTCATACCCCAGCGTGCAAGCGACGCAAGTTGGCAAGCGCGTTCGATCGCCTATGATCAAAGCACGGCCAGCCTGCCCATCGAATCGGCAGCGATTGTCGATCGCGATTTGTTTCGTTCGTTTCCCGAACGGTTGCAATCCGCGTTGACGTCGGCGGTTGCGCACCCGCTCGTGATACCACTTTGGAAGACGCTGTCCAAACTCAACTTGGCAACCTGCAATCGCTATCGCGCCTTGGCGATGGCGCGCCATACCTTGGAAGCGCAAAGTGGGCTTTCCACTTGGGAATTGCCAATCAGTCAATTGTCGCAAACACCGTCGTTTTGCCGGTTTGTCGCGGATATCGCAGCGCGATTGGATGAGTTCCACTTGTTCCATAATACGGCGTTGGCGGATTATCGACGAGAACACCGCATTCGCAGCCTCGCTCGCCCCGTGCCACCATTGACGACTCGCGACTCGTGGCGCGAGATGCCATTCTGGGTGTATAGTGGTGACTACCCGACTCGTCGCCGACTATTTGTTCGCCGTCATGAACAGCATCTGGAGTGGACCGACCACTCTGGCTGGTCCCAGAAGGCACCGCTTGGCGACATGGTCGAATCACTTGTGAGGTGGCAGAAGGAGGGGTTGTGCATTCGACCACGCGCGTTGACGACCACCATGTACAGCCGCCTGTTCTTGAGCGACTTGTTCATCCACGGGATCGGTGGCGCCATCTATGACCGTGTCGGCGACACTATTGCGGCGCAATTTTATGGGACCGCCATGCCTCAACACATCACGTTGTCGGCTACATTTCGGCTGCCCATTGAACTCGATCATTGCGACCTGCCGGCACCGCAAGCATTAAAATCGCAACGCCGCCAGATGTGGTATCAACCAGAGCGATTCGTTTCTCCCGGATCGAACGACGCGGCGGTTGTCAGCCTGAAAAGTGGGCTACTGGCCACTCAACCAGCGCCGCGAGACCACCGACGTCGATCATGGCAT
>DAOLCX010000013.1:0-13143 GCA_035327685.1 Pirellulaceae bacterium
GCGATTCCCCCACGACATGCCCCATTTATCGCGTTTGCCGGCCGGTTGGAAATTGCAACTTCCTGCCCGCGCAATCCGCTGAACCGACGACAGCTTGACGAAGTTAATTGATAAAATCGTATCGGGTGGGCAAACGGGAGTGGATCGAGCTGCCCTGGATGTGGCGATTCATTTGGAGATACCACACGGTGGCTGGTGCCCGCTGAATCGTCTGGCCGAAGATGGCACGATACCTCGCCAATACCAACTGGTTGAAACGTCGTCCTCGGACTATGCCGTCCGCACCGAAAAAAACGTGATCGATTCGGATGGCACACTCGTGTTACACGCCGGCCAAATTAGCGGCGGAACTTCGTTGACCTGTGAATTGGCCCGCCGTCATCGTCGCCCCCTCCTGAAGATCAACCTTTCCGACCCCCCGCGATTATTGGAAATACACGACTGGCTGGCAGCCCATGGCATCCGGCAACTTAACATTGCCGGTCCCCGCGAGAGCACTCATCCCGGCATCGGTCGCCAAGCCGAGCAATTCCTCCTTTGCCTGTTCCTCCCCAAAAGTGACCCCATTATTGGGGGTTGATGGTTTGATGGTAAAGGCGTTCCAGGCGGTCCACGACGCGGTCCATGCGGTAGTGAGCCGCGTCGCGCGAGGCTCGGCGGGCAAGGCGACGGCACCGGCCTCGGCGCGCTGTAATCCATAACATGCAACGCGCCAATTGCTCATGCTGATCTGGTTCAAAAAGGAGTCCGTTTCGGCGGTGATCAATCAACTCCGGAAGCCCCTTGGCCCGCGCTCCAATAATCGGCAATCCCATCGTCATCGCTTCTAAAATACTCATCGGCTGATTCTCTGTTTTGCTGGCGGTCACGAAGACGTCTCCCATCAGAGGTAGACGGTCTTGTATCAAACGATCGTGATCGACATGCCCCAGGAACATCGTTCTGCATTCAATTCCCAACTCGCGCGCCAAATTTTCCAGCGCTGGCCGATGGGGTCCATCGCCGATCAGTACCATTGAGCAACGTTGACGCTTGCGCGCGACAATCTGAAACGCTCGCAACACGACATCCAATGACTTCTCTGCCGAAAGCCGGCCTACATACACGAAGGCGGGGCCATGTATCCGGTGTTGTCTCCGTAGCTGCCGGACGCGAATGCGATTGATCGGTGTCTCATCGGCCAGAATGCCGTTGGGGATCACCAGCGGCCGTCGCCGGAGTCCCTGCTGAACCAAAGATTGTTGCACTGCTGCCGACGGACTGGTGACGGCCCGACAACGATTGAAAAAGAAGACGGAGTATCGCCACATCAGCCACTGGATCAACTTCAACGGCGGCAGTCCGATCGTCTTCAAATAGCCAGGGTCGGCAAAAAAAGTGTGAAACGTTCCCACAACCGGTTTGCCCAGCAAGCGCGAAGCAACCAGGCCTTCCCAGCCGCATCCCCATTCCGTATTGATATGTACGATATCCGGATTGATGCGCCTTAGCTGACGCCACGAACTCCAAAACGTGGGAATCGCCAAACGCAATTGGGGAAAATTGGGGGCCGGAAGTGTGAACGGCACGTTGATCAAATGGATGTTCGGAGGCAGCGGACCATCGGTATGACGCCGCGGCGGGCGGGGACGAAAAATGAAAACTTCATGCCCGCGTCGCGACATTTCAGTCGCCTGATTGAGAACGGCGAATGTCACGCCCGAAGTGAAAGGCAGAAAACTATCGGTGAAGATACAGACGCGCAACGTTTGACTCCCGCAAACCTAGTCAACGATCGCGCCAAACACTTGATAAGCCTCCTCCAACAATTTCGGATAATCCTCGACTTTGGGGCGCGAATTCCGATAATAGATCAAGCGTCCGGGAGCAGCTTCCACACTGATTTTCTGTCGAGACGCGAAATAATCAAGCAACGCCGGACGAAAACAGGCTCGGATCGCGGCCTCATCTGGCCCCTTCAACACAAACCGCCGAGAAAACTCTGGGTGATGATCAAAATTGATATCTTGAAATCCGAACAAACTCCCCAACCGATCAAAGAATCCCTCTGGCCGCATCGAAAACTGAGGCAGGACCAACAGCCGCGGCGAATCCAGGGAAGCGATCGTCAATTTGTGCGTATGTTGGTGTTTTCCCGAACCGGTCGTGTATTGATAGTCGAAAATGCAAATCGTGACCTCGTCGGTCTCGCCACTCATCACATTGAATATCTTGCGGCCTCGGCCTTGATTGAACAAAGTGAACTGCGCAAAGCTCTCGAACAGGCCTCCCTCGGGTTGCGGCGAAAACACCAAACCGAGTTGCTCGGCTATCTCCAATAATTGCTGCGTCCGCTTCTTCTCATAAAGCCATAACAAATACAAGACGAGACCGACGAAGCCGACGATGCCCACAAAAATCGCGATTCCCAAGCCCATAAAAGCGAACTCGAAATAGATGAAGTTCGAAAAAGAACGTGTTGATCGTTTTCAGGCAAAACTGTCTGGCAAACTGGGCGAACCGGACGGGCGGCTGCCTGAATAGGATCCCCGACCCTTGAGAATTCTACATCGGAACAGGTCCCGGTATAACCCTGGTTATCGCTGGGATATAATCGCTGCATCGGGGGACACATGCCCCCGGAACAAAGTCAGGTTGTTGTAAGACCAAGGAGCCAGGCATTGGCCGAAGCGGGACGTGTATTGATAACGGGTGCCACCGGTTTGGTCGGTCGCGGCTTATTGGAGCAGTTGCCGAACGCCTGGATCACGACGCGCGATGCGACGCGGGCCATGGACAAATTGAAATTGCCGCGCGAGCAGTTTATCGAATGGGACCCGGCCACGCCCGACCTTCGCCTCCCAGACTCGGCCTCCTTAAGCGGCATCGTAAACCTGATGGGGGAGTCCGTCGCCGATGGCCGATGGACGGCGGACAAGAAACATCGCATCCGTGACAGCCGAGTTTTGGGTACCCAGAATCTACTCCGCAGCCTGGTTGCCCAAGGAACCCTGCCGACGGTCATGGTCTCGGCCTCCGCCGTCGGATTTTACGGCGACCGAGGTGAAGAAACCCTGGTGGAATCCAGCCCGCCCGGGACGGGCTTTTTGGCGGATACCTGCCGGCAATGGGAAGAGGCGGCACAGGAATTCATTCACCACGGCTGTCGTGTTGTCTGCTTGCGGATTGGGTTGGTGTTATCGCGAGAAAGCGGCGCATTACCACAGTTGATCCGTGTGATGAAATGGGGAGTTGGCGGGCCGTTCGGTTGGGGACGCCAATGGTATCCATGGATTCACATCGACGATCTTGTAGATTTAATTGTCTGGTCTCTGGACAAAGCTGGCCTATCCGGACCACTCAACGCGACGGCGCCCGAACCGGTTCGCAATCGGCAACTCGTGGCCGAGGTCGCCAGTCGATTGCGTCGCCCTGCGTTGTTGCCCGTTCCGCGCCTGGCCGCGCGAACATTGCTCGGTGAGTTCGGCGATATGCTCTTCCATTCACAACGCGCGATTCCTCAAGTGGCTATGGAAGCCGGGTTCCAATTTCGATTTGGAACATTGGGAAGAGCTTTGGATGATCTGATCGCATGAGTCAATGGATCGGGCTGGATATTGGAGGTGCCAATCTCAAAGTGGCCGATATCGGCGGCCGCGCCGAATGCCATCCGTTCCCTTTGTGGCTAGAGTATCCGCGTTTGGCCGCTGAGCTGGTCCGCGTGCTCGGACCAAACAATCCGGATGATCGCTTGGCCGTCACCATGACTGGCGAACTGTGCGATTGCTTTCCCACAAAATCCGCCGGAGTGAAGCACATCGTCGATCAAGTCTTGGAAGCATTTCCAGGTCGCAATGTCGTTTTCTACCAAGTGAATGGTTCGTTTGTTGACGCCGCCGCGGCGTGCCGCGACTGGCAATCCACCGCGGCCAGCAACTGGCACGCGCTCGCCCGATGGGGTGCCAGGTATTTGCCCGGTCAATCAGGAATCCTGGTCGATATGGGTTCGACCACGACCGATATCATCCCTCTGGTTGGCGGAGAGCCCAGAGCCTTGGGGCAAACCGATTGGACTCGGATGCTTCATCGCGAACTGGTTTACTCAGGCGTCGGTCGCACTCCTGTTAGCGGGGTGCTTCCAAACCTCATGATGATGGATGTGCAAGCTGGCACAACTCGCGCGATTCCGTTGGCTCAAGAGCTGTTCGCTACCATGCAGGATGTGTATCTCGTCCTCCGCGATGTCCCCGAAAGCGAATCGCATGCGCATACTGCTGACCATCGACCAGCCGATATTGTACACGCACGTCGCCGCCTGGCGCGCCTGTGCTGCGCCGACGAACCCGAATTGGAACACGGTTTGATTGAAACACTCGCGCGGCAGGCTGCTCGCGCTCAATCCGAACTGATTGGCATCGCAGTCAAGCACGTGATGCAGCGGGACTGGTCGATCGCTGGCAACTGGTTGGTCAGCGGCAGCGGCGCTTGGTTGGCACAGCGCATGATCGCGGAAATCGTTCCAGGCGCGTATGTCATATCCTTGGCGGAATGCGTGTCCCCCATGGTCAGTACTGCGGCGCCTGCCTGGGCAGTGGCCCATCTCGCTTGGGAAACTGCCGCCTGCGGAGTTCCCCAATGACAGCGGCGCGGCGATTGCGGGTCATCAAACTGAGCGGCAGTCTGTTTGATATGCCCCATTTGCATTCGCGATTGTCGCATTGGAGCGCTCGACAAACTGCCGCTCTTTCCGTGTGGATCAGCGGTGGAGGGGAATTCGTGGAGTCGCTCAGGCGCTGGCAATCGACGCATGGCATGGACGATCAGCGCGCCCATTTGGCGGCCATCGATTTGATGAGTTTCACGGTGAAGCTGGTGCAATCCTGGTGGCCGCATTGGCCGATCTGGGTCGATCTGGCGGAGCTTAGGGTTTGGATCGATGAAACTCTGCCGCCGCGCACTTCTGACACTTCGCCGGTCGCCGCCTTATTCGATTGCCGCCAATGGTTGGCCACACGGGAAGATCTGCCGCGCTCGTGGACAGTGACCAGCGATTCGATTGCGGCCGCACTGGCTAGCGAACTCGAGGCGGACGAACTGGTTTTATTGAAATCGGTTGTGCCTTCCGCCGAAATTGAGCGCGATGCGTTGTCCTCAACGGGAGTCGTCGATCCCTATTTCGAGATCGCCGCGCAATCCGTTCCCAACATTCGGATCGTCAATCTGCGAACTGACCATGACGACGAGTGGACAAGTGCTCCAATCAAACCGCGACAGGTGCCGTGATCTTCGGGTGCGGGTGGTAGTCAAGCAGTTCGAAATCATCGAACTGAAAATCGAAGATGCTCGCTGGGACGCGGCGCAATTTCATCGTTGGCAATGGCCGCGGGGACCGGGAAAGTTGCAGGCGAGTCTGTTCCAAATGGTTGACATACAAATGGGCGTCGCCCAGCGTATGCACGAATTCGCCGGGTTCCAAACCAGTGACAGCCGCCACCATCATGGTCAGCAATGCATACGAAGCGATATTAAATGGAACCCCCAGGAATACATCGGCACTCCGTTGGTAAAGCTGGCACGACAGCCGGCCTTGCGAAACATAAAACTGAAACAGCAAGTGGCAGGGGGGCAATTTCATGTGTTCCAACTGTCCGACGTTCCAGGCGCTGACGATCAACCGCCGCGAATCGGGAGAGTGCCGAATGTTCTCAACGACTTCAGCGATTTGATCGATGTTGCGGCCGTCGGGAGCCGGCCAGTGTCGCCACTGTGCGCCGTACACGGGGCCCAACTCCCCTTGCTCATCTGCCCATTCATCCCAAATCGTGACGCCGTGTTCCCGCAAGTACTGCACATTCGTTTCGCCGCGCAGGAACCAAAGAAGTTCGTGAATGATCGACCGCAGGTGGAGCTGTTTGGTGGTGACACACGGGAACCCCTCGGCCAGATCGAACCGCATCTGGTAGCCGAAGACGCTGAGCGTTCCCGTTCCCGTTCGATCCGATTTTTCGACTCCCTGATCGAGAATGTGTTGCAGCAATTGCAAGTATTGCTTCATACCGCAACCCACTCGCGCCGGGCCGCGCTATCCAGGACCGCCGCACACACTCGTTGAGTTTCCAAGGCGTCGCGGAAGGTCGGGCCCGCGGCTTGATCTCGATCCAACGATTCCAAAAAGTCGGCAACCTGATGGATAAAGCTATGTTCGTAACCGATCTGCAAACCGGGGACCCACCAATGATTCATGTAGGGGTGGTCGCCGCCGGTGTCGGTGACATGCACATCGTGCCAACCGCGGACAGCGCTCTCGTCACGGTGGTCAAAAAACTCCAAACGGTGCAAATTGTGTAAATCCCAGCGGATCGAAGCATGTTGCCCATTAATCTCAAAGGTGTAGAGCGCTTTATGTCCACGTGCGTACCGCGTCGATTCGAACAAGCCTAGCGACCCGTTGGAGAAATGGCACAGGAAGGCACAGGCATCGTCGATGCCAACCGGCTCGACGCGACCGGTCAAGTTGTGTGTGCGCTGTTTGATAAAGGTTTCCGTCATCGCTGACACATCGACGATCGATCCATTGATCCAGAGTGCGGTATCAATGCAATGAGCCAACAAATCACCGGTCACGCCCGATCCGGCGGCGGCCGCATCCAGGCGCCACAACCCGGTTCCACCTTGCGGCAGGTCTTCAGAGATCGTCCAGTCCTGCAGGAAGTTGGCCCGGTAATGAAAAATCTTGCCCAATTTTCCCGAATCAACGATCTGTTTGGCCAAGGTCACGGCGGGGACGCGACGGTAATTGTACCACACCATATTCCGCACACCGGCGCGCTCCACCGCCAGGCACATCTGCTCCCCTTCAGCCACATCGACCGCCAAGGGCTTTTCACACAAAATCATTTTGCCGTGGGCCGCTGCCGCTTCGGCAATCGCGCAATGCAGATTGTTGGGCACGCAAATATCGACCGCATCGATATCCTGACGCTCCAACAACTTTCGCCAGTCGCTCTCGATCGAGCGATATCCCCACTGGTCGGCGAATTTTTGGGTTGCTGCCGCGTCTCGCCCGCATGCCGCTTGCAAAACGGGACGATACTCCAGATCGAAAAAATGGTTGACCTGGCAATACGCATTCGAGTGGGCGCGGCCCATGAACCCGTAACCAATCATGCCGATCCGCAACTCTTTTGTGGGCATCATGACTCCTCAGTTTCTTGCTCAAAATAATCTCATGGGCCCGTTGATTGAGGCTGCGCGTCGGCGACGCGAATCATCAATTCCAAAACACGTTGCCAGGTTTGCGCATCCAACAGCTTCGCATTGGAAAACATGCAACCGTCCCAACAAATATGTCGGATGCCGCGATCAGCGGCACCTTGTAACCAATACTTGGAACACTGCACGACATCCAGTTTGCCGTTGGGGTCATCCGCCGGACAATGCCGCCCCGTCTTGTCGTGTGAGCCGCTGCCATGCACGGTTCCATCATTTTGGGCCACATGAAAATCGATCGTCCAGGGGCGGAGCGCATCCGTCATGGTCCTGTAGGCTGCCCAAAAATCTTCCTCGGAATAAGGTTCCGACAACAGCGCATGCTGCGGTGCATTGTATCCCAACAAATACAGATAAGTGTGTGCCAGATCGGCCTGAAACCCGACCACATCCGGCATCCCCACCATCTCGAGCAAATTCAACATGTCGCGCCAACTATGCATTCCGCCCCAGCAGATTTCCCCTTCGGCGGCCAATCGCTCTCCGTATCGTTTTGCGATGTTCCCGGCCTCCCGAAACGTCTCGGCGACCTGCCGTTGGTTGTCTTCCGGATGAGCAGCCCAATCTGCCGGGCTGCACGCCGAATCGATGCGGACGACGCCATAGGAGCGCGCTCCCAGATCGCGCAATGTCCGCGCGATCGAGCAGGCTTTTTCGACCGCGGTCAAGTACCGCTGGCGTTTTTCAGCAGGCCCCATGGCACTGGCGTCAAACCAAACCGGAGCGACCACGCTGCCGATCACCAGGTTGTATTGCCGTACACGATCAGCCAGCTCGCGCAATCCGGCCTGGTCAATGTCAATCGATGTGTGGGGTTCGTACAGAAAAATATCGACCCCGTCAAAGCGCCGCCCATGGACTTCTGCGGCAGCCGTCATACGCAGCATCGTATCCAAATCGATCGCTGCCTCGTCGGCGCCGGCGCCTTTGCCAACGAGTCCCGGCCACATCGCGTTGTGCAGTTGCAATCTGGTCATACCTGATCCTCAAGTTCCTTCAATGGGCTTCGGGTTCGTCAGGCGTTCCTGCCTGACAGTACTCACATCAATATTTACAAGGGCTCGCGTTCAACAATTCATATGGTCACCGACATTGGGAATCGAATCAAAAGCATCTGGTCCAAAATAACGAAGTCCCACCAATGCCTCAGATCCCGTATTGATAATTTCGACTCCCTGTCGCGCCGCATCAAATGTAATAAAGAACTCGTCATCCGTCATCTGACCAAAACGAATCAACACAGGGGCATGGGTGGCATGAGGACCGATCCGGCCAGAACCCTGCACGGTCAACCATCCGCTGGCCGCCGGATCGCGCAAAGTCACTCGCTGCCCCGGTTCAATCGTCAGCTCGCGGGCACTGAACAATTGCCGACCATTGACGAGCCCATAGACGACCCAGCGATCAACCCAACCCTCGCCGCGCTCGGCCACGATGGGTTCGAGGTAGTTGTTCCGTTTGAAATGCGTGTCAACATTTTTATCCCAATCGAGTTGCCCGACGATGAACTGGGGGTCGTCCTGGCGGTCGTCGGGCATATCTTTGGTCAATAGCGAGCGCGGTACAAAGCGACCTTCGACGATATTCTGGAACATCGCGAACACGTCACTTCCCCATTGCGGTTCATAAGTGCACAACGATCCTGGGGCGTGCAGCACACCGGGGGGAATCAACCAGCCGGTTCCTTTGGTCAGCGCGTACGCCCGCGACAGATCGAGGATGCGGTTGTCGCCCCGGTACCAGTTTTCCAGACAGGCGACAATCTGATCACGCGTTGTTCCGGGCTCCAGTCCCATGAACGTGTAAGGGAAGTGATTGTCGCAGTTGTTATATTGCGGTGGGAAGTAATAGGCTTCCGGCTTTCCCTCGCGACCCACCAGTCGCGCATCGGCATCAGACTGGTGCATATGATGCGGAATCGGGCCCATGTTGTCAAAGAATTTGGAATAGACTGGCCAGCGGCCGAATGGCCCCCACATTTTTTGACCGATCAATTCGGGGCCCGCTTCGTCCACGGCATCGCGGAACAAGAAGGTTTCGTTTTCGATCCAACAGAAGCTCAAGCCTTCGTGCCATTGGCGGTTTTCGTTGGCGGCTTCCGTGGTGCTGGCAAACCCCCGTTCGTCGATCCCGCCGCGATCGGCACCCAATGCGTAATAGTCGTCAGGGTGGAGTCGGAGTCGGCGGCCGGGGTGGAGGAAGCTGCGCGGCACCCATGTCGGCGCCAATTTGAGGACACCATTGCCAGCATGCATTGCCCGATCGAGCAGCGGCCGGACGTTTGTGCGGTCAGTTGGAATCGCTGTTTTCATGAGTTTTCCAGCAAAATGGGGTGTTTCACAAAGCACTTGTTGTATGCTGTGTCCCCCAAGCCGACAAGAACTCAAGAAAATCAGGAGATTTTGCGGAATCGACCTGGTTTCGGACAGAGTTTGAGGGAGCAATGCCCGAATGTAACCGTTCACGGGCCCTGGCGGAAAAGCGTGATTGTCGAGCAATGGTCCTCATTGGTTCATTCTTGAACGATGGTCACGACAGCCAGGGTTTGGAACAATGGAGGACCATTGTTTTGCAATGTCGCGAACGGTTGCGGCCGAATCAACCATGACGGGGCGCGAAAAAACCCTGGAAATTGCGGGATTTTCAGGGAAAAGCGAAACTTTTTGGCGTGTTTTGTGTTAAAAGAGACGTGGGGTATTCCGGCTCGTTGAAGCCGCTCATTCAATTCAGGACTTCGGACATGTATCGCTCGTATTGGACTTCCCTCTTGGCGGTTGTTTGCTTGATTGCCATCAGCGCATCACAAGCTGCGGCTCAGCGCCCAGGTCGTGGCGGAGAAGGGGGCCAGGATCGTGGCCAAACCCAGGATCGGGGTGGTCCGCCAGGTCAGTGGGGACAAGGTGGTCGCGGTGAGGGTGGCCGCGGTGAGGGTGGTCGGGGCGATTTCGACCCAGCATCGTTTTTGCGTCGCCTGGATGCCAACGGCAATGGAGTGCTCGAGCAAAGCGAAATGAGCGACCGCACCCGCGGGATGCTGGAGCGCATCGGGCTGGACCCTTCCAAAGATCACCCTTTGGAAAAGATTTCCGAACAGTTCCAAGCCCAACGTGAAGGCGGTCAGCCTCCTGCTGCCACTCAACCTGTTGCCCGTCAGATCGAGCGCAAGGTTCCCGGTTTTGGAGTCGATGCTCCGGCCCCGAAATTGCCTTCCGGCTTTGGCGCTGACATTACTTTGGTCGGCGGCGCGCCAGCCTCGATGAGTCAATACAGTCAAGCCATTCAAGAAATGGTCCAACAAGCCCTGGCGCGCTACGACGCGAATGGGAATGGAATCATCGATGGCGACGAGATGAGTCGCGTGCGGTGGAGTTCACCCTCTGCGGTTGAGGCGGATTTGAACGGCGATGGTGCGTTGACCGTCAATGAAATCGCCGAGCGTTTTTTGGCTCGCGAACGAATGGCCAACACGGGCGGCCAAGACGGTGGCTCGCGGGGCAATGACCGCAACAACGATCAGGCCCGCCGCGACGACAACAACCGAGATAATAACCGTCGCCCAGAGCCCAGCGGTCGCGGAAGCGAATCATCCGAGCCCGCGCGAGGGCCGAACGAGAACACGGCCAGTTCGTCAGAGCGGCGCGGTAGCGACGACGTCAACCGATATCGCTCCTATGTTGAAGGGATGATGAAGCGCTACGACAAGAACGGTAATGGAGTGTTGGATCGCGAAGAGTTGCAGCAAATGACGCGCCCACCAACAGATTTGAATGGTGACGGCATCGTTACCCTGGACGAGTACATCGAGTTTGTACGTACGGGTGATTCGCCGAGTTCCAGTGCCAGCGATTCCGGTGACACGCGACCAACAACGGCCCGCGGCGAAAACAGCTCCAGCGAGGATCGCTCAACCGGCCGCGGCAGCATGGGGCGCAACCGGTCTTCGAGTTCGTCTCCGCCTGGCGGCGGAACGGAAAGTCCTCGCGGTTCGTCGCAAACGCAGTTTTCGTTTTTCGAGCGCGATGCCAATGGCGATGGACAAATTCAAATGCACGAGTTCGCCCAGCAGTGGAACGACGAAGTCTTGAGCCAATTCCGGTTCTATGATCTGAATGGCGACGGCGTGATTACGTACGCTGAGTACGAAGCGGCCAAGAAATCTCGCTAGATTGCCAAACTAAACGATTCCAAAAAACGACCGCGCCGGCCGTGTGGAAAGTATTCCCTTTCCGGCTGGCGTTTCTCTTGCGCCCAAGATTGGGCTAATTGTCTCTCTGCTGGAATACTGCTATTATTTTCCCACGAAAAACCCACATTGAGCAAAAGGGAAAGCATGATTGTCGGCGTCCCCAAAGAGGTAAAAAAAGACGAGTATCGCGTGGCGATGATCCCTGTCGGTGTCCACGAACTGGTTCGCCGCGGCCATCAAGTCTTGATCGAATCCGGAGCCGGAATGGGGAGCGGCCTGACCGACCAGCAATACCAGATTGAAGGAGCCGAAATCGTCAAATCCGCCAAAGAGGTCTTTGAGCGCGCCGAATTGATCGTGAAGGTCAAAGAACCGCAGCGCCAAGAATTCGCCATGATCCGGCCCGAACAGATCATCTTTACGTATTTCCATTTCGCAGCCGATCGCGAACTGACCGAGGCGATGATCAAGACGCAGGCCTACTGCGTGGCGTATGAAACGCTGAGCAGTCCCGACGGCACGTTGCCACTGCTGACGCCGATGAGTGAAGTAGCGGGGCGGATGAGCATCCAGCAAGGCGCGCGTTTCCTGGAGCGACCTCAGATGGGCCGCGGAATTTTGCTCGGGGGCGTCCCCGGCGTTCCTCCCGCACACATCCTGATCATCGGCGGTGGCGTGGTCGGCACGAATGCCGCCAAGATCGCCGCGGGCTTCAAAGCCGATGTCACGATTCTGGATGTCAACCTCGCCCGATTGCGATACCTGGATGACATTATGCCCGCTAACGTCAACGCGTTATTCAGCGACCGGCACGTCATTCAAGAACAGTTAAAGCTGGCCGACCTGGTCATCGGCGCGGTGTTGATCCCCGGCGCCAAGGCCCCCAGCTTGATCAAACGCGAAGACCTGCGGACCATGAAACCGGGGAGCGTGATTGTCGATGTGGCGGTCGGTCAAGGCGGCTGTGTCGAAACCACTCGCCCCACGTCGCACAGCGACCCGATTTTTGTGGAAGAGGAAGTGGTCCATTATTGCGTCACCAACATGCCCGGCGCCGTAGGCCGCACCAGCACCTTTGCGTTGTGCAACGCCACGTTGCCATGGGCGATCAAATTGGCGCAAGAGGGCGTGCTGGCGGTGGCCGCCCGCGAACAACCTATCCGCGACGCGATCAATATCGCCCGCGGTAAAGTCTGCAACCGACCGGTGGCCGAGACCTTTAATCTTCCCTTCGAACCGCTGGCGCTCTGATGGTCGAAACGATTCGCTGGGTGGGCGACTGGTCCGGTCATCTGGAGTTGATCGACCAAACGTTGTTGCCCGGTCGCCTGGAGCTATTGACCTGCCGCAACGCCGATGATGTTTGGCAGGCGATCAAGCGACTCCAAGTGCGCGGTGCACCGGCCATCGGCATCGCAGCCGCCTATGGCGTGGTGGTAGAGTTGGCCAGGCATCCCATCTCAGGTTCCGGTGAACTGCGCACGCGCGTCCATCAGATTTGCAACCACCTGGCCGGAAGCCGCCCCACGGCGGTCAACCTGTTTTGGGCGCTGGCCAGAATCCGCCGAGCCGTCGATGAATACCTCCGTTTACCGAACCCGGTTCATGGCGAGTTGTGTCAATGGTTGTGGGGCGAGGCCGTCGCAATCCACGAAGACGACCGGGCCCTCTGCCGCCCGCTTGGGATGCCCGGCGCCGCCTTGCTAGAA
>DAOLCX010000014.1:0-12322 GCA_035327685.1 Pirellulaceae bacterium
GTAAACGGGGACTCGCCAATCGACTCGGCCAATTCGCACGATGGCCTGGTTCGCGAGGGGTTGGCTCACGAAAGCAACTCGCCGGAGGCAACAGCAGCCGGACTGGTTACAGTGGGTTCGGACCAACAACCGGCACGGCTTAGCCTGATGGGGTTTGCGTATATCGGACTGTCCTGCTTATGGTTGGGCGCAACACTGTTGCTTTCCGCACGCATCGTTGCCGCTTATCGCCATGGGGCAGTGGTGCGGAGCCAAGGCGTTCCCGCGCACGACTCTGAAGCCGAAATGGCGCGCGAAATTGCCTTGACCTTGGGTGTCCGCACACCACAGTTGTTGAGAGTTTCACTACTTCAGGCCCCATGCCTGATGGGTTATCGCCGACCGGCGATTCTGATTCCTGACGAGTTGCGGGATCCGGCTGTTTTACGACGCGCTTTGATACATGAAATGGCCCATTTGCGGCGAGGCGACTTGTGGTGGTTGTTGCTGGACCGTGTGGCGCTGACTTTGTTTTGGTTTCAGCCGCTCTTGTGGCGTTTATCAGCGGCAGCGGCGGCGGCGGCCGAAGAAGTTTGCGACGACTATGTCATCCAGCAACGTGGCGAGCGAGCCGATTACGCGCGGCAACTCGTCGCCACGGCCGAAGCTGGCTTGCCGCCACATTGCCTGTTGGGCCTGGCCATGTCTGCCTCGTCTTCGTTGTTACGGGGTCGCATCGAACGGATTCTCGATCCGTCGCGCTCGATCACCACGCGGCTCGGCAGTCAATCCTGGTTGGCGGTCGGCGTATCAGCGATTGCCATCACCATGCTTGCCGGACTGATCCATGGAATCCAACGCGAACCATCGGTAACAACGAACTCATTCCAACCACTTGTGACGGATGACCTGTTGTCCGACATAGTTGGCGAGCGCACCATAAGGCTTCGCGTATCGGTGGTCGATAGTCAAGGCCGCGCGTTGCCCGGAGCAGACTTTGCGGTGCTGGCCATGCGCTCCGACACCACGTTTTTGGATGACATGCTGCGTGAGGAAGTCCTATCATCCGGCAAATCCGATTCTGGCGGGCGGATCGATGTTGAAATTACGCGTCCGATGTATCCGGACAACTCTGCCTGCCACGTGCTGGCCCGCGCCTCTGGAAAATCAATCGGTTGGCAAGCCGTTCCTTATGAATCGGAACAGGCGGAACTAACTGTGACGTTGAGCGATTCCATCACCGCTCGGGGGCGACTGGTCGATCCGGCTGGCAATCCTGTCGGCGCTTATTCTCTGCACGTGCGGCGGATCGGCAAACAACCAAACTTCTGGCGAAATTTTGTGGCTCTGAACAACGAGTCTTTACTTCCCGCGATCTGGCCCCAAGCGATTGTGACCGACGAGGATGGCTGGTTTACAGTTTCTGGAATCGGTGCCGACGATGCGTTGCACCTGGAAACGGTTGACGAGCCGCTGGCCAAACATTGGATAGTCTGGAATGAGCCTCACCAAGCTGATCCGCTCGCTGTGTTTCCGGTCCCGCAGGCCCAAGTCGTCACGGGGCAAGTCGTCGCCGGGGATACTGGACAACCGATTCCTAACGCGACAGTCTTTGTAGAAAACCTGTTTGACATTGAAGCCGAGGAATCGGCGATGATCGCGGTGCGCGGCAAAGCCGATGCCGACGGGCGGTTTCGCATTAATCCGGTTTCCAGCCGATTGGGCTACAAGGTGATTGGCTATCCGCCTGCCGACAGCGGTTATTTACCGACGGTCACACTCGTCGATTGGCGCGAGGGAGGCCGCGAGACCGAAGTCATCGCCAGAATGGAGCGCGGGGTCTTGGTTTCCGGGACCGTGACCGAAAAGGCAACGGGCATTCCCATTGCTGGAGCGGCGATTATGTACCTTCCGTCCCCTGCCAATCGCGCTCGATATGATCAGCCGGGGGAAAAATCGTCGGGCGTAGTGTTGGATTGGAGCGCCGATACTATGACGGACAAAGCGGGCCGCTATCAAATCACCGTTTTGGATGGCGCGGGAGCCTTGGTGGTCGGACCTCATCGCCAATTCGTGCGCCATTTTTACGACGCCAGACGCTTCACAGATCAAGTGACTGCGAAGGTAGAACAGTATCTGTTCAACGCCGCGATCCCCGTTGACTTTGAACCAAACTTTGCAGGCATGCAACGGCTGGATTTCGTCTTGAACCGAGGCTTGACGACCGAAGTTGCTATCGTGAATCAAGTTGAGGGATCTGAGCTTCGATTTCTGTGGGTTGGTACAAGTCCACGCCACCGCTTCTGGTTCCCATACGAGTTGCGCCGAGTCGGACGGTTGCCTCGCTTGGAAGGCCTGAGTTCAGAGAAGCCGGAGTGGTTATATGTCTGGGACGAAGCCCGGCATTTGGGGGCACGGGTACTGGTAGGCGGCCATGAGTATCTACCTGAAATTCAGATTGAATTGGCGCCTTGTGGCGAGGCGAGACTGCGGTTAATCGATGAAGCCGGACGTCCGATTGCGGGCGAGAAGCTTAACCCCGGTCTGTTGATCTCCGGTCGCCCCTTGGATGAAACGACCTTCTATGACTTCGTTCAAGTCGGCCACTTGGGCAAACCAACATCGGAGCCGCTTCGAACTGATGCCGAGGGGAATGTCACCCTACGCTATTTGATTCCCGGCTCAAGTTACCGCATTTTCGACTCGGGCCTGAGGTATTTCGATTTCACGGTCGAAACCAATGAGCCCATAGACTTGGGAGATTGGAGCATCAAATAGAATAGGTCTTGGAGATGATGTGCTGAACGATCGCAGTGCTTCAGTTTCTGGCTTTGCTGGCGTTGGCATTGATCCAGGGCCGTTAACTTCGCCGTTGACCGGCGTGTTGCATGGTTGACTGATCGTGGAACGTGGATCGAAACCGAGTGCGCTCTGTTGTTCCGCTGGGAAGAAATGCCGAAAGCATTCGCGCGCAATGACAAGCGGCTGTCTCGGGGTCCTGGTTCAGCTTTCCCAAAAGTTGCGTGGCGATGCCATCGAAAGGGAAGTTGGTAAGAATACCCCACGCATTCTTTCATTTTCATACTCCCATCTTCTTGCCAACAGCCCGATGTCCGATTGTGAAACCGTGTCATGGGCACAAATCACCGACGATGCGTTCAGAACCCTCCCCCTTTTTGAATAGAACACTGGTCTGCGCTAATCCTCGCTGATGCTTCACACCAACTGAATCGCGCACCGCATTAGGATTAATGCACGGGCCCAACGGTACAAGATGTGAATCCACCGCATGGACTCTTCATTTTGTTTCCATTTTTTGCCATACATCTTTTTGCCGGCAATACAAGGGGAGCCAACATCGCTTTTGCCTGCGCCCAAGAGCTTAACCCAAAGCGGAAGCTCCCATGTTTGCCAAGGGTCCGCTCGCTTGCGCTTCAGGTTTTGAGATAGGCTTTACATCATTTTGGCGATCAACCGGTTGGCCTCTTTCGGATGTTGTTGGCATTCCAACAGCGCTGACAGAATCAACGGCGCGACAATGGTGGCGTCTGATTCGATGACGTACATCGGTGTCTTTTCAGTCAGCTTGTCCCAAGTGATCTTTTCGTTCGGCGTGGCGCCGGAATACGATCCATACGAAGTCGTCGAATCGGAAATCTGACAGAAATAGGCCCACGGTTTGACCTTCTTCTGCAAGTCATACTTGATCGAAGGCACGACACAAATTGGAAAATCGCCGGCGATGCCGCCGCCAATTTGAAAGAAACCGACCCCGGTCCCTTTCGATAACGCACCGTACTGATCGTAAAACTCGGCCATGTACTCGATCCCCGATTTGACAATCGACGCGGCGCATTCGCCCAGCTTGACGTGCGATGCAAAAATATTGCCAAACGTCGAGTCTTCATAACCCGGAACGACCATCGGCAAATTGGCCCGCGCGGCGGCCAACAACCACGACTCGTCGGCCTCCCCCTGATGCAATCGAGCGGGGAGTTTGAGCACCAACTCGTAAAAATACTCGTGCCAGAACCTGCGTTCTTGATTGCGCGTGTCCTGCACCCAGGTGGGGACTAGAAATTTCTCGACGGCGCGGAATGCTTCGTCTTCGGGAATGCTGGTGTCGGTCACGCGGCGCATCCGCTGTTTGAGAATCCGCGTGTCGTCGGCCTTGGTGAAATACCGGTATTCGGGAAAATCCTGGTAATGGTCGTGGGCGACCAAACGAAATAGCGATTCTTCTAAATTGGCACCGGTTGAAGAGATCCCGTGGATGATCCCGGCGCGGATGGCTGGGGCCAGGGTGATGCCCAATTGGGCCGACGACATGGCCCCGGCCAAGGTCCAGAACATCTTGCCCCCGGCTTGCAAGTGCTTCCAATAAGCCAACAACGCGTCTCGCGTTACGCGCGCGTTGAAGTTTTTGAAGTTCTTCAGGATGAGTTCGAGTGTCGGCAAAGTGGTCATACTGGGTCTCGGCAAAGGAACTTTTTAATGAATGATGTACCCACAAGGGGGTGAAAGTCTGTTTCAGATCATGCATTCAAACCAATTGGGACAGGAACGAATCATTAACAATTTCAGATTTGTCTCGATCCCCACTGGCTGAAATCCGGCTTGAGGGCGCTCTCAAACCCGTCCATCGTAGTTGCCTACGCTGTCAACGCTCGCATTGTAAAACAAAACACTGGCATGAAAAGGCGCGAGTCGTTGCTACCCATTCTGTAAATGGCTACTCGTCGAGGATGCCCCATTCGGTCAAAACCGGTTTGATGGCATCCGCCCAGCGTTGATAGCCGGCTGGGCTGAGATGCAGATAATCGGGCATGATCTCCGGCGAGAGGCGGCCGTCGGGTTCCAAAAATTGCTGGTCCAAGTCGCGGTAAAAAACGTGCTGCTCGTCCCCCAGCTTGCGAATCCGTTCGTTGATGGCCCGGTTATTGAGCCGACCCGCATCCCAAGGTGATGCGCCGCGCGGGAACACTCCCAGCAATAACACTTTGGTTTCGGGCGATTGATTGCGGATGTGCGCGACAATTTCTTCAATCCCCGCGGCAACTTCGGCTGGCTCTTGCATTCGGTGGCCGGTGTTGTTCGTGCCGATCATCACGATGGCCGCTTGCGGTCGGCTGTTGGCCCACGGCGTTTGATTCAGCCGCCACAAGACGTGTTCGGTCCGGTCGCCGCTGAATCCCAAATTCAAAGCTGGCGTGGTGCCGTGGAGCTGAGCCCAAGCGTTCTTTCCCGCTCCTTCCCAACCCTGGGTGATGGAATCGCCGAACCAGACGATAGCCGCCTGAGTCTCGCGCGCCGCGCGGACCGCTGTCTGTTGCCGCGATTTCCACCAGTCTTCATCGCCGCGCGACGCCGGTATGGTCGCCGTGTTGACTTGATAATACGCCTTCACATCGCGGTAGCGCCGCTGCACTCCCGCAAAAATCTCGCGGTATTCCGGGTGGTTGTGAACGCTGGTCAACTCCTGTGGATCAGTTTCCAGGTCGAAAAGCTGCCACTCACCGGTTCGGACGAAGTACATCAGTTTGTAGCGCTCCGTGCGAATGCCATCGTGGATGGGGACTTGGTGGACGGCGTCGTTTTCGAAGTATTGATAATAGATGGCGTCGCGCCAATCGTTGGGCACGTTCCCTTCCAACAACCTTCGCAAACTGCGCCCTTGCATTTCGCCGGGAACCTCCACCCCGCAGAGATCCAGAAACGTCGGCGCGTAATCGATGTTTTGAACCAGGGCGCTGCACCGAGTGTCGGCGGCTATCTGTTTCGGCCAGCGCACGATCAGCGGCATCCGCAGCGACTCTTCGAACATCCAGCGTTTGTCGTACCAGCCGTGTTCGCCTAAATAAAACCCTTGGTCCGAGGAATAGACGACCAACGTGTTCTCGCTCAGGCCCTGCCGGTCCAGATAGTCCAATAACTCGCCGACGCTGTCGTCCACGGCCTGTACCGAACCGAGGTAGTCGTGCATGTAGCGCTGGAATTTCCAGGCCACGATATCGCGTTCGGTCAGTTCACCCGTGGCCCACGCTTCCATGAAGGCCGCATTCTCGGGCTCGTAGAAGGCATCCCACTCGGCGCGTTGGGCAGAGTTCATCCGCTGGTATTCGGCATTCGCGATGCCATCCAGAAAATGAGCCGTGTCCGGACTCGATCCGCGAAACTTCAGATCGTGTTGCCAGTAAAAATGTTTAGCCAGCGACATTTCGGCCGACTTGAGCAATTCCGTCCGTCCCGAGTAGTCGTCGAACAGCGTGGCGGGAACGGGGACCGATCCGTGCGGGTAGCGTCCGAAGTGCCGCGGATGAGGGGACCAATTGCGGTGGGGCGCCTTGTGCTGCACCATCAATAGAAACGGTTGATCCGCTTGCCGCTGGCTTTCGAGCCACTCAACCGACATCGCCGTAATCAAGTCAGTGCAATACCCTTCGCGGCGGTGACGTGAGCCATCGCTCCGGATGAAGTCGGGATTGTAGTAGTGCCCTTGGTCGGGCAAGATTTCCCAGTAATCGAAACCGGTAGGATCGCTGGACAAGTGCCACTTGCCGATCAGCGCTGTCTGGTAACCAGCCTGCTGCAGCAATTTCGGAAACGTCGTTTGAGTTCCGTCAAATCGATCTCCGTTGCGGCGAAAGCCATTGAGATGACTATGTTTGCCGGTCAACACGGTGGCTCGCGACGGTCCACAAATCGAATTGCCGCAGAACGATCGATCGAAAGTAATCCCTTCGCGAGCCAGCCGATCGAGCTGTGGAGTCTGGTTGATCGTCGAGCCGTAGGGCCCCAGGGCTTGCACGGCATGATCATCGGAAAAGATGAACACGATGTTGGGGCGTTGGCGAAGCGCGTCGTCGCTCCACGATGGGCTGGCACCTACCGCAACCACGGCGCTGATCAGGCACTGCCAAACCCAATATCTGAGTTCCTTTCGTTTGCCACCGGCACTCAATCGATGAAAGGCCATCGCTATTCCCCAAAAGGTTGTAACCTACGAAACCAAAACGTTTAATTCTGTAAAGCCGCGCCGTTGTCGCGGATCGTGTGGCGATTGGCTATCATATTTGCCAGCGGTGCGGCTGGGAATGGATGGTTAACAGTCCACAACCTGGTGAATTGTGATGTTGTGGTTTGGCGGGAGCCTCCCCTCCCGTGGCAGGCAACTTGAATACCTGGAGATGTTAAATGTATCGATTAACGATGCTTGGACTGCTGATTCCGTTGACGCTGACCATGGGGTTCTGGGAGATTTGGTGCCAAGGTCAAGAGCCGCTTGATCGCAAGCAGATCATTGAAAACGTGCGGGTAGTCGATGTGGCGGCCGGTACGGCTAGCGAACCACAACGAGTCCTGATTGTCGGAACGAAAATTGCGGCGATTGGAGAGTTTGAACTCCCGCCTGGCGAAGACGCCATTGTGATCGATGCAGAAGGCCGGTACTTGATTCCTGGCCTGTTTGACGCGCACGTTCACCTGGTTTCGGATCTCGATCACTTCGCGCCGCTGTTGGTGGCACACGGAGTGACCAGCGTACGCGATATGGGTGGACCCACGGAGTTAATTTTGGGGATCAAGCGTTCGGCCGCTGACAGTTCTGATCCGATCCCCGACATCACGGCCACGGGAGCGATCATCGACGGGCCGCAACCGGTGTGGCCGTTCTCGGAGCCTTGCGAGTCTGTGGAACAAGCAGAAGCGGCGGTCAAGAAACTGGTTGCGGCCGGAGTCGATCAAATCAAGGTGTATTCCCTGCTCCCCGCGGATGCATATCGCGCGGCGGTTCGGCAAGCCCACCGCTTGGGGTTAAAAGTGACCGGGCATGTCCCCTACTCTGTCAGCCTTGCCGACGCGGCGGCAGCCGGTCAGAACTGCATCGAACACTTGGAGGGATTCGGGCCGCTCCTGTCGGAATTAACCCCTCGGCAAGAGGAGTCATCCGCCAGTTCGCCGATGGCCGCAGCGTTTCAAGGCTGGTCGCGGTGGCGCGAGGTCGATCGCGATCGATTGCGCGAAGCGATCCGGCAACAGGCCATCGCCCAGATTTACCATTGCCCGACGTTGGTGGTTATGCACAGTATTGGCCGAATCGGTAATCCGGATGACGATCCGCGTCGAGACCCACGCATGAAATATGTCAGTCCCAGCATGTTGTCGTTCTGGGACTCGGGACGTTACGGCGATTTCAGTCCCCGAGCGCGCGCCGCCGTTCCTGCCATGAAAGAACTGGTTGGCGAGATGTATCGCGAACACGTCACGCTGGTGGTCGGTACCGATCTGGCTAATCCGTTTGTGTTTGCCGGGAGCGCGGTTCACGATGAGATGGAACATTTTGTCGAGGCTGGGATTCCGCCAGCCGAGGTGCTGAAAATGGCGACCTACTACCCGGCCCACCTTTGCGGCGTGGCCGATGAGCGGGGATCGATCGAAACGGGAAAGACCGCGTCGCTGGTGTTATTGGATGCCAACCCGCTGGAGCAAATCTCTGCGGTTCGCCAGATTCGGGCAGTCTGGTTGCGCGGCAAACATTTCGACCGCGCAGCCCTGGATGATTGGTTGGCCCAAGTCGAACGATCGGCCCGCGGTGCGGAGATCGCCGACAACGAAGAACCCAAAGCCAGTTTACCGGGCCAAGTCATCGCCCGCGGGCAATATCGCCTGCAATTCGGTCAATTCGATGCGGGCGTCGAAGAGTTTATCGTGACTCGATCGGATACCGGGTTTCATACCTGGTCGCATCAAAAGCCCAAGGGCGGTGGCCAGGTTCCGGCAGTCACGACGTCGCATTTTACATTGGACAGCCAATTCGTGTCGGCCACCTGGGAGACTTTCGATCGGCGAAACCTGCGCGCCACGTATCGAATTGAAGAAGGCGCTCTGATAGGTCAAGCGACACAACAAGGGAACGACCTCGGTTCGGCGCGGCACGATTTAACGCCACCTGTTCTGATCTCAACCCCCGTGTATGCTGCCGAGTTTGCCTATTACGGCAGACTGACCTTGGAACCGGGCGAGTCGATTGAAGTCCAAAGTGTGGGCTTCGGGTATCCCGATTGGAAACCGGCGGCGGCGAAAGTGCTGATCACTCGCTTGCCTGATGAAGCACTGGAACTCGAAGGGCGTACCTGGATGGCGTGGGTTTACCAGAGCGACATGAAGACCGAAATGGGTGAGATGAAAATCAAGACCTGGACTGACAGTGACGGCCACACATTGAAATCGGTCCTTCGATTTCCGTTTGGAACCGTGACCGCCGTCCGCCAGTTGGAACAAGATTGAGTCGCACCAAGAACGCTTGTAAACGATCACACCTTGGTTGAAGTCTTTCCGTAGCTCCAAGGGGTCAGGTCCATTCTTTCGGCTATCGCCTGTTCACTCGCTGGTGCGTCGGGCTTGGAAGCGCTCTGTTACAGGGCCGTTACGCGCGGAATGACCAAGAACACACCGTGCTCATTTATAGTGTCACGAGAGTTACAGTCGGCGGCCTGATTCTGGCATTCATGGGATGGGAACTGCCACCTCACTGTCGAAATTCTGTCGATGACCAAGGAGAGAACCATGTTGCGGCAAGTCGTTCCAATCACCGTTTTCTTGTGGATGCTGTTGAACGCAACGCATGTCGTATCAGCGCAGAATTCGAACTGGCAAGGCCAATGGATTACCGACTTGGGAATCATGAACTTGACACAGTCGGGCAATACGGTGTCCGGTTCGTATGACGGCAATGGGACAATTCAAGCTTCGGTCAGCGGTCACAAGTTGACGGGGACCTACCGGCGCGGCAACAACAGCGGCCAGGTGTCGCTGGAGATGGCGGCTGATCGACTGGCTTTTAGCGGAGAGTGGTCAACGCAAAATGGCTCGGGAAAGTGGCGCGGTTGGCGCAGTGACAACTCGGGATCGTCTGATGAAACGGCCGATTTTTCCGGAGTCTGGCTGTCGTCCTGGGGGACACTGCAATTGCAACAGGAAGGAGCGCGCGTGACGGGCAGGTATGGCGCCGAGGGTTGGTCGTTCCTGGAAGGAACTGTCACAGGCAAACGCTTGAAGCTCACCTGGCGCCGCAATCAATGGTCGGGGCAGGCTTGGCTGGAAGTGACGGCGGATGGCCAACGACTGTTTGGTGCCTCAGAGGGAAACGACCCGACTGCTTGGCTTGGGCTGAAACTGGAAGGTTTCGAAAAACATGCAACTCCCAGCGCCGGGCAAATTGTACAGGGCCGTGCGGATAACGGCATGCTCTACTATTTGCGTTTGCCCGACACCTGGCAACCCGGGCAACCAGTCGATGTGATTGTGTTACTGCATGGCAGCAATTGGACGACCGCCGGCATGACGGGAGTGACGGCCAGACAATGGCCCGAGTTGGCTCAGCGTTTCGCGATCCTCGGCATCCAAGGGCAGAACTGGGCATCGTGGAGCGAACTCGATGACTTGCGATTCAACTACACGTACGTCAACTGGATGGGACGCAGCACGTATCAGGGATATCCGTTTACGGATCGCGAGAGCCCGTATCTCGTCATGCAGGTTATTGACGAACTAGGCCAACTCTATGATTTTCAGCGCACGTTTGTGGGGGGACACAGCCAGGGCGCTTACCTGACCTACGTACTGCACATGCACTTCCCTGACAAGCTGAATGGAACTTTTCCCATGGCCGGCGGTTTGATCATACAGGCCGAACCCGACGTCTTTGAAGATGCTCAGCTCATGGCCAGCCAGCGGGAAACACCGATGGTCATTGTTCATGGTCGGGACGACAATGTGGTTGAGTTTTCTTCCAGTGAGTATGCGTATTACCAGTTCCTCGATCACGGTTTTCAAAACGTAAAACTACTCAGCCCGCGAACAAGCCACGCCTTTGATTTTTTACCGGTTGGCGAAGCCGTTCAGTGGCTGGATGTGATGACCACAGAGGATCGCGATGTCTTGGTGGCATTCGCCAAAACACAAGTCGAACGAAAAAACTGGCGCGATGTCGGCGCGGCCATCGATCGCGCATTGGAACTTCAAGCGGGCGAGGAGTTTTCTCCGATCTGGCAAGCCTATCAAGCGGCGGCCAAGAAAGACGCCGACAAGCATCTCCGCGCGCTGAAGGCCAACCGCGATGGCAAATGGGTGGATGACTATCTGGCGTGGGAAGAACAATTTGGCCGTTCCCAAGCGGCACAGGAACTGAACGAACTGTTTGCTGAACTGCGAAAAGAACATGCGGACGATGCCAAGCGTTTGATGCAAGAAGCCCGTCAAGCTTTTCAATCAGGCAATCAGACGATGGGTTGGGCAAAATATCAAGAAATCGCCAATCGGTATTATGCCTCGCCTGAATACCGGAGCGTCAGGTTGTGGCTGAAGAACCGATAGACCGGGCACATGGAGTCGGCCGTTCACAACAACGCAGAACATTTTTCGGCAACAGGTTATCGCCAGTGGGTCAGGAGGCGCTCGAATCCTCGTCCGCGGATCTTCAGTCCGCTGCTAAACCGTCTCAGCTACCGACCCCTGTCTCATCAAGAATAACCGTTCACGAAATTTAGGGCGCGTGGAGCAAGTCGTTCGGCAAAACACGTTAGCTTGGACGAATCGATCTGCGACATTCACAGGGTGCCGATCTTCAACAAGACGACTTGCGGAACGCACTAGAACCAAGCTTGGCCATCAATACCGTGAACCGTTACCATCGAGACGCGGCAGCGCGGCGTCAGGTTCGCTGATGGGCGGATCAGCCAGCGATTCCGACAAATTTCAAGGCCGCAATCGCCAACACCACGGCCAACAATCTTCGCAGGGTCAGACTTTGCAGACGCCGACTGCCAAAATTCGAACCGACCAGGCCACCCAGAATTGCCGCAGCCGCCCAGATGGGAATGCCTGACGGGATAGATTGCCACTTCCCCATCATGCCAGCCAGCCCTGCAATCGAATTGACCAGAATGAATGCCGCCGACACGGCAGAGGTTTGCCGCGTGCCGGCCCAGCGCATGAACAGCAACCAGGGGCTCAAGAAAATTCCACCTCCCGTACCGGTTAAACCGGCCAGCAGCCCGAGTCCACCACCGACGGCCAGGCACCGCAAGATGCGTGGTGGTTTCGACTCGGAGGATTCGGCAGGGGCTGAAGTCACCCACAACCGGACGGCGGCTGCCACCAAAACGCAACCAACCAGGGGCCGGTAGTACACAGGTGGCAACTCGATGAGCCCGCCCACAAAAGCAGCCGGGATCGAGGCCACCGCCAATGGCCAAAACAACGATTATGAAAAATATCCAGCCCTGGCAAAATGGTAGGTAGCAATCGAAGCCACCAGGACGTTCAGACAAAGCGCGGTCGGCCT
>DAOLCX010000015.1:0-12213 GCA_035327685.1 Pirellulaceae bacterium
CAATCGCTAATCCGCCGGCAATATTGACAAACGTGATCACCAGGCCGGCAATCGCGTCGCCTCGCACGTATTTGCTGGCACCGTCCATGGAGCCATGAAAATCGGAATAGCGAATCAGCTCATGTCGGCGTTGTTGCGCTTGCTCCAACGTGATCAATCCGGCATTCAAATCTGCGTCGATCGCCATTTGCCGACCTGGCAGGCCGTCCAACGAAAACCGGGCGGCCACTTCGCCAATCCGCGTGGCACCTTTGGTGATCACCAGAAATTGCACGACAAACAGGATCGCAAAGATTATCAGGCCGACGACGATTTGATCGCCAGCAACAAACTCGGCAAAGCTGCGAATAACCTGGCCGGCTGCCAAGTCTCCGTCGATTGGGCCGCGCGTCAAGATCAAGCGGGTTGTCGCCACATTCAAAGCCAACCGACCCAAGGTGAGGACCAACAACAGGGCGGGAAAAGCGCTCAGCTCCAACGGAGACCGCACAAATACTGCGGACAGCAACATCGTCACTGCTATTGCCAGGTTCGCAGCCAATAAGACATCGACAATGCCTGTCGGAAGTGGGATATAAATCACCACAATCGACGCTAATATGGCAATCGGCAACGCCAACTCAATCCATCGATTTCGCATTCGGCAGTCCCTGCTTATCCCACAGTCCGTGTCGAGTTGGCAAACTAGACAATCTCAAGAAAACTGTCCAGCCGATTCGGAACCTGGGTAAAAAAACAACACTTCACGACTTTGTAGAACAGTTGTTCTCCATGGATTATCTTTCGAAGACAGTAAATCCAGGGTTTGGAACCAATGAGGACAACTGTTCTACAATGCTGCCATTTTGCCGGTTGTCATGGAGGGTTACAAAAAAGATTGTCGGGGAGGGACCATGCGGAGCACAAGTCTGTGCTTTTCGCAACCCGCCATTGTTTCAGCTAGCATTTTCTAACCACCACTACTCTCGCGAGACACGCGATTTGGCTCGGTCCCAATCATACGAATCAGGAGCGCGGTAATCTTGATCTTCTTTGAGATCGTCGAGAGTGACTGGTGAGCCTCCCACACCATTTTCTGGAACATCGCCGTGCGCTGTCCAGACGATGGCGTTGAGGACCACTTTGCGAAACTCGTCATGGCCCCAATTCCAGTGATCGTGTCCTCCCGTAAAACCAAATCCGCGTCCGCCTTCAGGTCGTTCGCTGGCCCAAGCCACATGTTGCGGTTGTCCGATCTTGGCGCGAACATGGGGGTTCCCACTGTGTGGACCATCGGGACGCTCCAGGGTGCTGGCGGGTGGGATGGCTGTGAGAATTGGCGTCACGCCCTGCATCTCCGGGCGAAACCGCATGTGATAGTACCATTCATCTTGAATTTCAAACGGTTTCACACCGCGCGAAATCGGATGATCGGGGAACATCTCAAATTTCGCCACCCAATGAGGGTTGACTGACCAATCCGCTTCGAAATACCCGCCGATCCACTTTAAGAAATGATCGCCCGGTTCTCCTTTGGGGACTTCCACGGCGTAATGCAGACAGACGATTCCCACGCCGTTTTGCGATAAGTTTTCCAGGAATTCCAAGCGGGACAACGCCGGATGACCAGCTCCGCCATCGCTGTACATCACGACCGCGTCAATTCCATCAAAGACCGCCGGGTCTTCCGGCCATCGATGGCGGATCACATCGACATCATAATCAGGCATCGCTTCCTTCAGGCGCTTGGCCAGGATCAAACAGCCCGCGTAATGTTCGTGCGCTCCATATCCATGGCTCGGCATTCCAGCCAAAAACAACACGCGTTTGTTCCGACCGTCATCCGCGCCGGAAGCGACGCCGCACCACATACCCACACACCACGCGACGACGGCCATCACCTTGACCATCGAACAACTCAAGCTCAACATGTAAGTTCCTGTAACTTAATTGCTTAACCTTTCTCAGTTTTGGCCCAGCCGCCGATTATCACAACCAGCGGAACCTGAAGCAGGTTCCCGCTCCATTCACTGGCCTCAATCCTCAACGATCCGACTTATCGGACCCATGAGCCGCCGCTTCATCCGCCAGCGACTTCACGTCTTCCGCATCGGTAAAACTCAGCGATTCACTGTTGACACAGAACCGCAGGCCTGTGGGTCTGGGTCCGTCATTGAACACATGCCCTAAGTGACAATCGCAACGAGTGCATAAAATCTCGACGCGCTGCATTCCATGGCTGTGGTCCATCTTGGTGGCAATGTTTTCCTTAGCGATCGGCTGGAAAAAACTTGGCCACCCTGTTCCCGAGTTGAACTTTGCATCCGACGTAAACAGCGGTAACTGGCAACAGATACACGTATAGACACCTTCCTTCTTGTTGTCCAACAACGTACCGCAGAATGGCCGCTCGGTCCCGCTGGCGCGGGCAATACGAAACTGATCGGGTGTCAAAATCAATTGCCATTCGCGTTCTGTCTTGATCACCTTGGCCATTTCTACAGGACCGACGAGTTCTCCTTCGGCATTGAACACTTTGACGCTGACCATTGGCGCTCTACCTCCATCAGTTGTCGATTGGGCAACATTGACCACAGCATCGTCTTGCCGCTCAATTTCCACCCCTCGATTGGATCTGGCCCCCATTGCACCCTGCCCACACACAACCCAAGCGCTGGCGAGCAGTGCCAACATTCCTATAGCTAAACCACGGTTTACCAACATCTCAAACGACTCCTCTACTTAGGTTCAGATTTGTCGAAACTCTGTTCATTTTACCGCAATTGCGGAGCAAATGTTCACGACAATTGACAGGTCGGTCCTTTTTTTGGAGGTTCCCGGATCTTCTCCCGGCCTGTTCCAAAGTCGCCGATTATGGATGAAAATGCCCAAATGATCCGCTTTTGTTATGGAGTCAACGGTATGCGACGATGGGCTTTTCAATCCAGCACGATGACGATGTTATTGGTTTTCTGTCCCTGGTCTCCAGTCGTCAATGCTGTCTTGCAGGATGATCCGCCGATCGAGGCAACTTCATTGTTAGGTCACCCGCTCAAGCGCCTTCCCTTACAAGAGGATCGACTTGCTGAATTAAACGAACACATCGACGCCGCACGTGAACTGACGAATCGCGAGCCTGACAACCCCGACCATTGGGTATGGTGGGGGCGACGAACAGCCTACGCCGGTCGCTACCTGGAATCTGTCGAAGTGTATTCCAATGCATTGGAGAGGTTCCCTGATTCCCCGGAATTGCTTCGCCATCGCGGCCACCGCTGGATCACGTTGCGTAAGTTTGATGCGGCAATTGACGATTTGTTACGCGCGGCGCACTTGATTGAGGGGAAGCCCGACAAGATTGAGCCGGACGGAATCCCCAATGCGGCGAACCAGCCGACCAGTACGCTCAAGACGAACACTTTCTACCATTTGGGGTTGGCCTATTACCTCAAAGGCGACTTCGAATCCGCCCTGTCGGCCTACGAGCGCTGTTGGGCTGCCTGCACGACCAACGACATGCGCATTGCCACTATCGATTGGATGTACATGACGCTCCGCCGCTTGGGGCGGCACCAAGAAGCCGAGCAACTCCTGGCTACCATTGATGACGAATGGGACGTCCTTGAAAACCAAGCGTATTTGAAACGTGTGCGTCTCTATCAACGACGCCTCGATCCGGCTGAGATGATCGGAAACCTCGGCGATGACATTTCGGATATCGACTTGGCCACCTACGGATATGGTCTGGGAAATTGGTTCTTTATTGAGGGCGATACTGAGCAGGCTTATGCGTGGTGGCAACGGGTGATCGACGGCCGCCAATGGGCCGCCTTCGGGCACATTGCCGCAGAAGCGGAATTGGCTCGGCAAAAAAAGTGATCAGTGCGCGGCGACAAGCGCAATGAACACTGCGACTCGTCTTGTATGCATCGTCAAAACCGCTTAACTTGGTGCGGTGGACGGTTCGTTGGCGAACAATTCAAGTGGAATCATCGTGGGCAAGATTAAACGTATCTTAGTAACCGGCGGAGCCGGATTTCTCGGCTCACATTTGTGTGAGCGATTGGTAGCAGCGGGACACGATGTCGTTTGTCTGGACAATTTCTTTACCAGCCAAAAAGCCAATGTTGCTCACCTATTGGATTTGCCGAACTTTGAGTTGATTCGGCACGACATTGTGCATCCCATCTGGTTGGAAGTGGACGAAGTTTATAATCTGGCCTGCCCTGCCGCTCCGGGACATTACCAATACAACCCCATCAAAACAATGAAAACCAGTGTGTTGGGCGCTATCAATGTGCTGGGAATGGCGCGACGGTGTCGCGCCAAGGTCTTTCAGGCTTCCACCAGTGAGGTTTACGGCGATCCGGAAGAGCATCCTCAACGCGAGTCGTATCGCGGTTCGGTTAACCCGGTCGGCGTGCGGGCCTGTTATGACGAAGGCAAGCGGGCCGCCGAAACGTTGTTCATGGACTATCATCGCATGAACCGCGTGAATATCCGCATCTGTCGGATCTTTAACACGTACGGGCCGCGCATGCATCCATTCGATGGCCGGGTCGTGTCGAATTTCATCCGCCAGGCTCTGGCCAATGAAGACATTACCATCTACGGCGACGGAACTCAAACTCGTTCATTCTGTTACCGCGACGACCTGGTCGAAGGCTTTATTAGGCTCATGGATGGACCCGATCACCTGACCCAACCGATCAACTTGGGAAATCCGGGCGAATATACGATCAGACAATTGGCCCAGTTGATTGTGGAATTGACTGGAAGCCATTCGCAGTTAGTTGATCGCCCTCTGCCTGCCGACGACCCAACGCGACGCTGCCCCGATATCACCCTCGCCCAGCAGCATCTGGGTTGGTCACCCCAAGTCCCGTTGCGCGAAGGATTGGCCAAAACCATTGCTTGGTTTAAGACCATCGATGTGGAACAGTATCGTCCTCCCACTCCCAACTATTGAAATGACCAGACCTCAGGCGGTGCGCGATGGTTGGACCAAGGTAGGCTGTGCATGTCCACGGACTATGATTTGATCGTTTGCGGGGTGGGGGGCATCGGCAGCGCTGCACTCTATGCGGCGGCCCGAGCTGGACTGCGCGTAATAGGTGTCGAGCAATTTGGCTACGCTCACGACCGCGGCAGCTCTCACGGTCAAACTCGGATCATTCGAACCGCCTATTTCGAGCATCCGGATTATGTTCCCCTGGCCCAGCAGAGCTGGCAGCAGTGGGAGTTGATCCAAAGCCAATGTGAACAGCCACTGATGCGCAGAACTGGGTTGATTCAAATCGGCCCATCTGAGTCTTCTATCATTCAGGGCGTTCGAGCCAGCGCGGATCAGCACCGCTTGCCCGTCAGTCATTTGACGGCCGATGACATTATGTCGCGCTGGCCGGTTCTCAATGTTCCTCGGGATTGGGTCGGTGTGTTTGAAGAGCAAGCCGGCTATTTGCGCGTGGAACGTTGTATCGCGCACCTGATTGCTCTGGCCAAGAAACAGGGTGCCCACTTTGCCCCAAATCAATCGATCATATCGTGGCGCGTCGCGGACGATGGCCGGATTCATGTGCGCACCACGGCCAACGAATTCGTCGCGCGCCGCGCTGTCTTTACTGCCGGTCCGTGGTCGAGCGATTTTTTGAACGGACTCGGCATTCGGCTGGAAGTCGTCCGAAAACAACAGCATTGGTTCCAAATCGACCGACCTGACATCCACGAAGCGTTGGGAATGAGCTGTTTCTTGTTTGATCAACCCGCAGGAGGTGTGTTTTACGGTTTCCCAGCACTGGATTCGTTAGGTGTCAAAATCGCGGAACACAGTGGTGGGCAAAGCGTTGGGAACCCAAGTGAAGTGGATCGGGCACTCGATCAAAGCGACCTGGACCGGGTGATGGAGTTCGCCCGCGCCCGGTTTTGCTTTTCCCGCGTGCGTATGACACATTACAGCGTGTGCATGTACACCAAGTCTCCCGACGAACATTTTATTGTGGACCGCCATCCACGGTGGCCGCAAATCGCATTTGTGTGCGGCTTATCCGGGCATGGATTCAAATTCGCCCCGGTATTGGGGCAACACGTGGTGGGTCTGTTGACAGATGCTCCCAACCCGCATTGCCATTTTTTGGGAATGGCACGGCTAATCAGTCATGCCCCAGAAACTTAACCGTTCACGGAATATGGAGTGTTGTGCGTTGCCGTGAATGTAGAACCATTATCCTCAATAGTTCACCTCTCAATGTCAGTCAACATCAGCCCAGAGGCCCGAACCATTGAGGACAATTGCTCTACAAAGCTCTGAACAGTTACCCTGATACGCAAGAAAAGACACTTTAGGCGATGTGAAAAGGAGTGAACATGGGAACCCATTATGACGTGGCGATTATTGGATCTGGGCCTGGCGGCGAAGGGGCCGCCATGCAACTGGCCAAGGCGAGTCGCCGTGTCGTAGTCATTGAGCGCTACAACCGTGTCGGAGGTGGATGCACGCACTGGGGGACCATTCCCAGCAAGGCGTTGCGCGCCGCCATTCTAAACTTGACGGAAACCCTCAACAGTCCTTGGATTCGACTGCATGGCGGCGAAGTCCGCGTCGGCGTCGCCGATTTGTGTCGCTCGGCGCAGGGTGTGATCGACAGCCAGGTCGCCTTGCGCCATAAGTTTTACGTGCGCAACGATGTCGATGTCGTTCATGGCCAAGCCAGGTTTGTCGATGCAACGACATTAGAGGTGGGTGATCGCGTGCGGATCACCGCCGACAAGTTTGTGATCGCCACCGGTTCGCGGCCCTATCGACCGGCGGAGATCGATTTTAACCATCCGGCTGTGTTTGACAGCGATACGATCTTGTCCTTAAACTCGCGGCCGCAAACCATGACAATTTTCGGAGCCGGTGTAGTCGGTTGCGAATACGCTTCCATGTTTCGCAATCTGGACGTAAAAATCAACTTGATCAATAACCGCAATGAACTACTGGACTTTTTGGATGAAGAGATATCGGGAGCGCTGAGTTACCATATGCGCGAACGCGGCGTCTTGATTCGGCACAACGAGTCGTATGAACGCCTGACCCACGATGATCGCGGCGTCACCGTCCATCTGCAAAGCGGCAAACATATTCGCTCGGAAGTACTCCTGTGGGCGGCCGGACGTACCGGCAACAGCGACAATCTGGGATTGGATGTGTTAGGCGTGAATCCCGATAACCGAGGATATGTGGCAGTCAATCAGCACTTTCAAACCGTCCTTCCGCATATCTATGCCGTCGGCGATGTGATCGGATTCCCGTCGCTGGCCAGTGCCGCTTATTCACAAGGTCGCGCCGCCGCGCGGCATATCCTGGGATTGGATGACAACGAGTCGCTGGCGGACGAGGTCCCATCGGGCATTTACACCAGCCCCGAAATCAGTTCGATTGGCAAAACTGAACGGCAGTTGACTGCCGAGAAAATCCCCTATGAAGTCGGCAATGCGCATTTCAAGAGCATCGCTCGAGCGCAGATCCTTGGACAGACGTCTGGGTTGCTCAAAATCCTGTTTCACCGCGAAACGCTGGCGATCTTGGGCGTCCATTGTTTCGGCTGGAATGCGTCAGAAATCATCCACATCGGCCAAGCGATTATGGCGCAACCCGGTGCGGGGAACTCGCTGAAATACTTTTTGAATACGACATTCAATTACCCAACCATGGCCGAAGCCTACCGCGTTGCGGCATTGAATGGATATAACCGCGTCGCCACGGAGGCAGGTTAACTGCCGATCAGTCCGGTCGTAGGAATGGCCCGATTGATCGTTTACAATGAATTGCCGCATGCGCTCGGCAAGGATACTCCTTTCTTTAACGGGTAGCTTGAAATCCGAGTGCAGGCAGAATCAGAAACCGTCAGTGAGAGTGCCAATCAAATGACCGAATCTAACATATCGCGCCGACAGGCCTTGCAAATCGTGGGCGTCGCAGCAATCCCAGGGATCACTATGTGTTGCGGAGACAGCCTCGGTTCGGCCGCTTCGGAAACCGCAGTGTCGTCTGAGTCAGACGCAATGGACCTGGGGGCGTTTTCCATCAGCCTGGCAGTGAAAGACCTCCGAGCATCACAGGAGTTTTACGAGAAGTTCGGATTCAAGGCTTTCGCCGGTGAACCTTCGCAAAATTGGATCATCCTGAAAAATGGCGATCACGTCATCGGTCTCTTCCAAGGCATGTTCGAAAAAAACATTCTCACTTTCAATCCCGGCTGGGATCAACATGCTCAGAAGTTGGAAAAGTTTACTGATGTGCGGGAACTTCAACGGCAATTGAAGGCTCAAGGCGTGAAGCTTATCTCAGAAGCTGATGAAACCACAACCGGGCCGGCGAGTTTCATCGCCCTCGATCCCGACGGCAATCCAATACTCATCGACCAACACGTTTAGCCGACCTTACGCACAATCCAAAGTAAGCCCGCAGCGCCAGCAAGTGAATCTACTCTGCTCGCCGTTCGCTCCCAGTCGCGTTGGGGTTGTAGGATGCACGGATGCAACAAGTTGTAAGCCGTGGGAAATGTGAGTTAATACAAAGCGTCGCTGACTTCAACACTGAGTATTTCGAGGATCAATTCGGAACCTGACCACGTCCCCCGCTGCATCTGCCGTTAAGCTGGTGATATTGGCGCCAGCTTCAGAATGATGACTGCCAACGGAGGTAAAGTCGGGCAAATCGAATGGGGCCGGCCATGGGATTCGACCGGTTCACTGCTGATCGTGCCCGAGTTTACGACATTCGAGCCCCCATACGCCTGGTCATCGGTGTTGAGGAGTTCGATATAGTTGCCAGCTTGCAGAACTCCGAACCGAAGGCCCTGGCGGACCACGGGTGTGAAATTGGCAATCACCACCAAGGCGTTTCCGTCAGTATCACGGCGCTCATAGGCCAGCAAACTCAGTTCGCGATGGTGGCAATCGATCCATTCAAATCCAGTGTTCGATGAATCGAGTGCGTGCAATGCCGGTTGTTGGATGACCAGTTGATTCAGGTCGGCCACCAACTGTTGCACGCCGCGATGGGTTGGGTACTCCAGCAGATTCCAATCGAGTCCCTGGTTGCAGTTCCATTCGCGCCACTGTCCGAATTCGCTCCCCATGAAAATGAGTTTCTTCCCGGGGTGTGTCCATTGGTAAGCAAACAACAGCCTTAAGTTGGCAAATTTCTGCCACATGTCCCCCGGCATTTGGTCCAACAGGCTCCGTTTCCCATGCACCACTTCATCATGGGAGAAAGGTAGCAGGAACCGTTCTGAATAGGCATACATCATGCTGAACGTCAACTGATTGTGGTGGAAGCGGCGATGGACTGGGTTGTTCCGCATGTACTGCAGCGTATCGTTCATCCAGCCCATATTCCATTTCAAATCAAATCCCAATCCACCATGTGCAGTGGATTGTGTGACGCCAGGCCAGGCGGTCGATTCTTCTGCGATCATCAGAGCGCCGGGAAATTCCTCGTGGACTTTGTCATTCACCGTGCGGAGAAAACTGATCGATTCAATGTTCTCCTTGCCGCCGTATTCATTGGGAATCCATTCTCCTTCTTTGCGGCTGTAATCGAGGTAAAGCATCGACGCTACGGCGTCAACTCGCAATCCATCGATGTGATAATGATCCAGCCAAAACAGGGCGTTGGCAATCAGAAAATTCCGGACTTCATTTCGCGACAAATTGAAAATGTACGTATTCCAGTCGGGATGCTCCCCCTTGCGGCGGTCCAGGTGCTCGTACAAAGCTGTCCCATCGAACCTGGCCAGGCCATGGCCGTCTTTGGGAAAATGGGCGGGGACCCAATCGATAATCACGCCGATGCCGTGCTGATGGCAATAATTGACGAAATACATGAAGTCGGCTGGTGATCCGTACCGGCTGGTCACCGCGAAATACCCGACGGTCTGGTAACCCCAACTCCCTGTGTAAGGATGCTCGGCCACCGGGAGCAACTCCACATGCGTAAAGTGCATTTGCTGGCAGTACTCGACCAGTTGGTGGGCCAATTCGCGATAGTTGATCCAACCGTGTTCGTGCTGGTCCGTTTGTCGCCAACTGCCCAAATGAACTTCATAAATGTTCATCGGCCGGTCGTCGTGAGAGAACGACTTGCGTTGGGTCATCCAGTCTTCATCACTCCATGAGAAGGCGCGCAAATCGGCCACAATCGAAGCGGTACGTGGTGGCACTTCGGCAGCAAAGCCGATGGGGTCGCATTTATCCACTTGGTTGCCTCCCCAAGTGGTCACGCGATATTTGTAATGGTCACCTTGGCCCGCTCCCGGAACAAACAATTCCCAAATGCCGCTGGAAGCCCGCTTTTGCATCGGGAACGCCCGGCCGTCCCAATCGTTAAACGTCCCGATGACGCTGATCCCCCGCGCATTGGGGGCCCACACCGAAAAGTGGACACCGCGGACACCATTGACCTCCGTAAGCTGCGCTCCTAACCGATCGTACAACCGATAGTGGCGCCCTTCGCCGATCAAATGCAAGTCGAATTCAGTGAGCATTGGTGACACGGCATAGGGGTCGATCGATTGATGTTCCAGGCCGGCGCGAAGCTGGTGAATCCAATAATCCCCCGCTGCCAGCGAATCGTTCCAACTGTCCGGACAATGACATTCAAACAGACCTTCCGCATGGATTCGTTTCATCACTTGCCGTCGGCTGCTGCGTTGATCGACAAGCCAGACTCGTTCTGCTCCTGGCGCAAACGTCCGCACAACGCGGTTGTTGGCCGTTGCCTGATAGCCTAACAAAGCGCGCGGAGATTCCAACTCCCCGCGCAGCAAGGCCTGAAACATTGATTGCGATGCGACCGAACCAGTTGACTTCCATGATCCCATAATAACCAGCCTCCTGAATGCCTGTACGTCCCGAATTATTGGGACTTGTCCGCCGCGCCGAAGTCACCATTACACGGCCGGAGCCACGGCCAAATCTCCAGAGAAGATCCTGAGCGAGGGAGCGTCCACCAATGGCGGGTGTTGAGCAATCCGTGAACCGTCGTGACCTCGGACGTGACGTGGCCTGGAAGCGACCTGGGCTCGCCACAAATCACCGCGCCAGAAGCGGGTGGTCACGCGGGGAAAAGCCAGAGCTCCATCCAGCCGTTTCCAAAGATCAACGTGCCGTACGGAAACCCATTCACCAAAATGCTCCCAGTGCCAATCATGTTCCCGCCACGACTCCAACCCATAGCGGATTCCGTGGCAAACGAAGCGACTGCTGGTCAGCAGCGAAACTTGAGAGGGTTGTTCGAGGCTTTGCAATCCCCGCACGACCGACAACAAATGCAGACGCTCCTCGCTTTCGCCCCACTCGACATCCTGGACAACCAGCCGTTGTTGTCCGTTGACCGCCAAGAGCGTGAATTGCCAACTCCCTTCACCGTCTTCGGTCTGCGGAGGTGTCGCTTCAGTGAATAATACGAATCGAGGTAATGAACGTTGCATTGAGGCACCCTATTTCAACGAAAACGTCTCCACGTCAGACCATCCGTTGTCGGCCGTGCCATCCCTGAGCCGCGCTGCGCAAGCGCGGTAGCAGTAAATTTGCGGTCGCTGTGCGACTCGCGTGAAGGTGTTTATCGGCAAGCTCTCCACAGAAATAAAAGTTTCACTGACCTGTTTTTCTTTGCTGCGCGCCAAGGTTCGCCTTGTAAACGAAACAATTGTCACAGGTGGGCCGACCGCCGCCTGCCCCATTGCTTACGGTGCATGGGTTGACACCGGGATTCTCCGTTTGCAACAATCGCAAAACTTGGTTTGCGGTGTGTCAGGTCGAGTCGATGGCTCGCCCCGCTGGCAGGTGGACCCAATCGGTTGGACGATTTCTTGACGGAGGTGGCCATGATCTTATCGGGCGAGGAAATTCGCAACCAACTCGGAACCCAGATTCTGATTACTCCGTTTGATCCGGAAAAACTGAATCCGAACAGCTACAATCTGTCACTCCATGACGAGATTTTGACCTACGAGGAAGTCGTCCTCGACATGAAAAAGAACAATCGCGTACGGCGGTTGACAATTCCCCCCAACGGGTTGGTGCTGGACCCGCATCGCCTGTATCTGGGCCGAACCGTCGAGCGAACGGAGACCCACGGATTCGTCCCCATGATTGAAGGCCGATCGTCCATCGGGCGGTTGGGGCTGTTTGTCCACGTAACCGCCCGGTTTGGCGATGTCGGTTTTTGTGGCTATTGGACTTTAG
>DAOLCX010000016.1:0-12077 GCA_035327685.1 Pirellulaceae bacterium
TATGGCGCGGCGTTGTGAAGTTTGCAGTAAGTCCACCCAAAAAGGGAACCAAATCGAGACGCGCGGAAAGGCCAAGTACTTGGGTGGCGTCGGCACCAAAATCACCGGCAAAACACGCCGCGAGTTCCGCGTTAATCTGAAAGCTGTCAACGTGACCACGCCATCCGGTGAGAATCGAACCATGCGCGTCTGTACACGCTGTCTGCGAAGTGGGGCTGTTCGAAAAGCGGTGCGGCAAAAGCCGTTTAAGCTCCCCTCCTGACGAAGGGCCGGTTGTTTTACACGACTGTGAATCTCATGAGTTCGCTAGAGCCTGAATTGGTAGAGCGGCTCAGCAAACTGGCTGCGATCGAACTGGGCGTGAACCCTGCGAGCGAAGATCGCGAACAACTGTTCCGTGATATCCCCCGGATTGTTGAGTTCCTTTCAATATTAGGCGAGTTGCCATCGGTCCACTTATCCACGGAATTGCAGGCTGTAGATATCGGTGCCTTGCGGCCCGATGTGATGAATACCAGCCAGTCGCCAAGCGATGCGCTGGCCAATGCACCTCTTGTGGCCGAAGGCTGTTTTGTGGTCCCACCGATGATTGACAGCTGACGATGTCCTCTCAGTCACTCACTGCGATTGCGCTGGCCAGGTCGATTCGTTTGGGAGAACGGACAGCATCGGAGTGCGTGAAACAAGCCCTCCAAGCGATCGATCGCGGGAACTCCCAGCTCGGGGCCTTTCTTTCAGTTTTCCATGAAGCTGCGGCAGCCGAAGCTGCTGCTTTGGACAGTTTGCCCCTTTCAAGTCGAGACAAACTCCCTCTGTGCGGAGTCCCGGTGGCCGTTAAAGATATGTTTTGCACGATCGGTCAGCCCACGACCTGCGGTTCGCGCATGATGGAACATTTCGTGCCGACTTACGAAGCGAGGGTAGTGGCCCGGTTGCGCGACGCCGGGGCTGTCGTCGTCGGCAAAACCAACCTGGATGAATTCGGCATGGGGAGTACCGGAGAGTTCAGCGCGTTTTCGCCCATACAAAATCCGTGGCGGACGGGTTACTCGCCGGGAGGTTCGAGCGGTGGATCGGCTGCAGCAGTTGCAGCCGGCTGGGTTCCCGCCGCCATCGGCACGGATACCGGTGGTTCTGTGCGCCAGCCTGCGGCCTGGTGTGGTATTTGCGGACTGAAGCCGACATATGGTTCTGTGAGCCGATTCGGCATGGTCGCTTTTGCCAGCAGTTTGGATCAAGCCGGCGTTTTCGCACGCACTGCCCGCGATGTTGAGTTGATTTGGCTTGCTATTGCCGGACCTGATCCCAGCGATATGACATCGCGCTCGGGGCCGCAAGTGGTTCAGGCCATTCCGCCAAACAAAAAGCTTCGCATCGGAGTGGCGCCCCAAATCTGGGCGGGAAAGATTGCTGCGGATGTCGAACGGGAACTGCAGCAGGCACTGATTGCCTGGCGACAACTGGGCCATGACGTAATCGAGATCGCCTTCCCGCATGAGCGATTTGCTGTCGCGGCGTATTACGTGGTTGCTTCTTGTGAAGCGGCCAGCAATTTGGCTCGTTACGACGGCGTCCGGTTTACACCGAGATGGGGCAATGCGGGAGATCAGGCCGAGACATTGTCGGCAATGTATTCGGCGACACGCGGTGCGGGCTTTGGACCGGAAGTCCGCCGCCGCGTGTTGCTCGGCACTTATTGCTTGAGGCAAGGTTACGCCGAGCAGTATTACCAGCAAGCATGCCGCGCCCGTCGGGCGATTAGCGCCGATTATCGCCAGGCGTTTGAAAAAGTCGATGTAATCGTGGGGCCGACGAGCCCCACAACCGCGGTGGAGTTGGGTGCTCAGCGAGACCCCGTAGAGGTCTATCTGGCAGACGCATTTACGGTGTCCGCCAACCTGGCAGGCGTTCCTGCGTTGTCGATTCCAGTGGGATTCAGCGCCGACGGAATGCCCGTTGGCGCACAATTGATCGGTCCCCCGTGGAGCGAGCACCGCTTGTGCACACTGGCGGATGACTATCAACAACTGACCGATTTCCATTGGCGGAGACCGCCGGTATGACTGTGGACTATCAAGTCGTCATCGGGTTGGAAGTCCATGTGCAGTTGCGCACGGTCAGCAAACTTTTCTGCGGGTGTGCAGTGAAATTTGCTGCTCCTCCGAATAGTTTGACGTGCCCAGTATGTTGTGGCTTTCCTGGGGCGCTCCCTGTACTCAATGAACAGGCGGTCGAACTGGCCATTTGCGCGGGTTTAGGGCTACATTGTGAGATCGCCAATACGACTCATTGGGACCGCAAACATTATTTCTATCCCGATTTGCCCAAGGGATACCAAATCAGTCAACTCGACCGTCCCCTGTGCGGTCGGGGTTATCTGGAGGTTCCAGCGGAGACCGATCAATCCGCGGGCCGCCGTATCGCCATCATTCGGGCTCACGTCGAGGAAGATGCCGGCAAGAGTTTGCACGGGCGCAGCGCCGATGGGCAGCCGGTTTCGTACATCGACCTCAATCGAGCGGGAACGCCATTGTTTGAGATAGTGACTGCGCCGGATTTGCGCGGCAGCGACGAAACACGGCGTTTCTTGGTGGAACTGCGGTTGTTGTTGCTGGCACTGGACGTGTCGGATTGCAATATGCAAGAAGGAAGCCTGCGAGTGGATGCCAACGTCAATCTCCACCTCCAGCACGCGGGTCGGCACATTGAAACGCCGATTGTGGAGATGAAAAACTTGAACAGCTTCCGCGCCGTGCAACGGGCGATCGACCACGAAGCAGATCGATTGCTGCGTACATGGCAAGCAGAGGGCATCGAGCGGCAGTCGGGCAACAAACAAACGCGCGGTTGGGACGACGAACGGGGGCGCAGCTATGTGTTGCGAGACAAAGAGGAGTTGGAGGACTATCGGTATTTTCCCGACCCGGATATTCCGCCGCTGGAGATTGACGCCGAATGGGTCGCCGCAATCCGCCGCCGGTTGGCGCGCAGCCCCGCCGAATTGCGACGTGCATTGATGGGTCAATACGGACTATCGCGGTACGATGCCGATGTGCTGGTCGCACAGGGGAGGGGAGCCGCAGAATTTTTTGAAAGTGTAGTCGCCGCCGGCGGCCCCTCTAAAGCAGCGGCGAATATCGTCTTGGGCGACATTGCCAATACGCTCAACGAACAACAGTGGACAATCGCGGACTATCCAGTTAGTCCCAACGACGTCGGGCGGTTGTTGGCAATGGTCGATCGCGGTGAGTTGACACAAGCACTGGCGCGCGACTGGCTGCGCACCATGCACCGCGAGTTCAGGACTTTGGATGAAGTCCTGTCGGCTGGTGCGATTGTTGCGGTGGGGATCGAAGAGCTGGACCGCGTTTGCCGTCAACTGATTGCTGAGCACCCACAGGCGGTCGAGGCTTTCCGGCAGGGAAAAGTGGCCGCCCTGGGGCCGTTGATCGGCAGATTGCGACGCATCCTGCCGAACGCCAACCCCCAGGCAGCCTTGGATCACCTCAAATCGCTGCTCAAATGAGCGACGATTCGCTTGAAAAACTCCGGAAAATAAAGTGAGATCAACGTCGTTTTCGTCTTCCTAACATCAGGATTGAAAGGGCACCCAACACAACAGCCGAACCTGGTTCGGGGACAACCAAGCTGACGAAATTGGCGCGCAAGTCGAGTCCGGTATCGGTGTTTCCGAAGAACATCGTTTGCCCCGGAGCGACTGGATTGTCAAAATAGAGCCGCCGTTCCAATGAGTCGTATGTGGTCGGAATACCGTTTAGGTTCAGTTGGTTCCACAGTGCTGTAAAGATATCGTCCAATGACTCACCGGGTGACGGCAAATAGGAGGCAATAAAAATCTCTTCGATTCCGAAGTTTACTTCTGATTGACTTCCCTGAGGATCTTGACCTGAGGATGTATTATTTGAGGAACCGGGGCTGCCATAACTGCCCTCGCTCGGTGCAGGTGGTTTGGCTCCCGGGATCAGCCGCACACCATCGCCAGGTTCCTTGGTTGGATCTTTGACCTCCTTGATCCCGCCAAAATCAGTGATTGTTATCACATTACCTGCTGCGACAGCTCGGCCTGACCCCAATGCTCTATTCAGTGCCTTAGCCATTTTATCTGCTTTGAAGGCAGGAGTAGAGAGCGCCGGGAGATCGTTAATTCGTACCCCCCGCTCTCGAGGTTTAGCTCCTTTCAGGTCAATCACCTTGAACGTTATTGGATTTTCTTTGGTAGCAGATCCGCGCGGGACAGTCACGGTAATGGTTCCGTTAGAACCCTGTCCATGCGCAACGTCGTTCGTACTGACGACGCACCACCAACAGATGATCAAGCAGAAGCAGATCGAGGATTTACAAATCATAGCAAGTTCCTTATAGAGATCCCCACACGTTTTGGACCGGCAGGCGCAGCAACAGTCACTGCGGCTGTCCAGGACAGAATTATCAAGAGTCGATGTCAGTTCGCCTAGCCAATGTCCATACCATTGCCAAGGCGAATCCAGACGAGAAGGTTGTATAAGATTCCTGGCGAGTTGAAATGATGTGAGTTGCTTGAGTTTTTGAACGGACTTCGCTCCGAACCCAAACGGGAAATTCACCGGTTTTTAACGCCGGCCCCAACTCATTCCCAGTAGTCCAGAAAAACCGGAGTCGATCATGCACCGACAGGTTCGGTGGGATTTCCCTGTCGCAAACTCTGACGAACGTGATTCAGGACCTGGTGTTGAACTGACTCAAATGCCCCTTTCACGAACGCACCAGCCGCTGCGCGATGGCCACCACCTTTGAACTCTTCTGCGACTTCGTTACATGCCACTTCACAACGGCTGCGAAAACTGATCTTGAAGCCGCCCGCCGGCTGCTCGATCAAGATTACGGCGAACTGAGTCCCCTGAATCTCCAACGCATGGTTGACCAGGTCTTCGGTGTCACTGGGGAGTGCACCGGTCGCCGTGTAGTCCTCCTTGAGAATGTAAGTATGCGCGAACCGGCCATCCAACTCGACTTCAATCCGGGCCAAGACCACACCGCGCAATCGGACGCGACCCAACGTTTCCTGCTCATAGAGTTGTCCGTAAATTTCGTGTGGGACTGCTCCAGCCGATACCAATTCACTGGCCGATTGGTAGGTAGCCGCTGAAACCGACGGGAATCGAAACCAACCTGTGTCCGTTGCCAGCGCCGCAAACAAGGGGCGCGCCATTTCGGGCGTCAGCGGAATCTGGGCGTAACGGGCAGCTTCCATCACGAGAATACCAGTGGCCTCCGCCGATGTCCGCTTAAACACCACAGCTCCCAATTCGTCGGATGACTCATGATGATCGACGACGATCTTTTTAGCGGTCGTAGCGTCCAATACAGCTGCCATGGATCCCAGCTGTGCCCGGGCGCTGGTATCGAGAATCATGAACAGATCCACATCCAACAGCTCTGAGGCTTCAATATCGACCCCTAACGCCAAGATCTGTCCGTGTGGATCGATGAACTGCAGATTGGGCGGCGTAGCCTGCCCATTGACGATCCGCACCTGTTTGCCCAATTTCGACAGCAATCCGGCCATCCCCAGTTCGCTTCCCAGCGCATCGCAGTCGGGCCGAATATGACTGACCAGAACAATCTTCTGGCAAGGAGATACCAAATCGAACCACTGTTTCCAATCAATACTCATCGAATTTCCTTTGCCTGTTTGCGCCCATCTTATCAGGCCAAAGACGGGCACAAATCGTTGACTTGTAACCACGACAAACGGTGTCGTGTACTCGCGCCAATCGTTTTGAATACACCACGCACGTGCGATCTAGTACAACTCTAGTTTATCGAGCCCGACTTGTCAGCATCTATTTCTTCAATGAAGCCGGTGGTCCTCCATGTAACCCTGCCAGATGTCAATTGGGTCATGACGCGAAACGATTCAACTTGATGCGTAGCCATGCCATATCTCACCACGCCCCGTCGCCCACCATGTTACCGCATATCCTGCAACAATTCACGTGCGTGATCGATATCGCGACTGATGGAGGTGACCAGTTGTTGTTCATCGGCGAATGTTTCAATGTGGCGCATGAAATGCCAGAACTCAACTTCGAGCAGCCGACCGTAAATGGATTGTTCGAAATCGATCAAATGGACTTCCACCCGCGGGAGTGCATCGCCAAACGTCGGACTTGGACCGATATGGATCGCCGCTGGGTGCCAACGGCCTTCAAGTTGAGCACGACCGGCGTAGATACCGTGACCTGGAGTGAGTGTATCGATTCCATCCAGGTTCGCTGTGGGGAAACCAATTCGCGCCCCTCGAGCGGCGCCATGAACCACTAGCCCCCGCAGCCGATACGGATAGCCCAACATGGCACGGGCTTCGGTGACATGGCCGGCGCGGAGTAGTTCACGGATGCGGCTGCTACTGACCAAGCCGGATTCCAACTGCACCGGAGGAACAATATCACAATACAGACCGTACTCGTCGCACAACGCGCGCAGTCGCTGGACGTCGCCAACGCGGTTTTTTCCAAAGAAGAAGTTGGGGCCTTCGACAACCACTTTCGCTTGCAACGCTTCGATCACAATCGTCTGGAAAAACTGTCGGCATTCGAGTTCCAACAGTTCCCGATCCGTCGGGTACGCGATCATGGCCGTCACACCCAGTTCGGCCAGCAAGTCGGCTTTGCGATCAGTCCAGGTCAGAGGGGGCGGGGCTTCTAACGGGCGCAGCAACCGCACGGGATGTGGGTCAAACGTAAAGATGACTGCCGGGCCTTCGACCGCCCGCGCGTGCTCGATCAAGCGTTGCACAATCGAGCGGTGACCACAGTGGACGCCGTCAAAATTTCCGATGGCCAAAGCCCCGCCACGCACGGACTTGGAAATATCTCGCAGTTTGCGGAGCAATTGCACGACTATACATCCAGAAGGGTCAAATTCGGCGCCAATTGCTCGATCTGCCGAGTCATAAACTTTATGACCTGATTGGTTTCTTTCAGTCGCAATACCGATTCAAGGATTTGTTGGGCTTCCGTCACGGTCACCTGGCTGGCCAGTTGTTTCATGGTCGGAATCAAGGCCGGGCTCATACTCATCCGCCGGAGTCCCATCCCGAGGAGCAAGACAAAGGCCTTGGGTTGGCCCGCCATTTCCCCACACAAGGTCACTGGAACGTTGGCGGCGTTACAGGACTTGATCACTTGATACAGCACGCGCAACACGGCGGGTGACAGGGGTTGGCACAAATGGCTAACCTTGGGATTGTCCCGATCAGCCGCCATCAAGTATTGAACCAGATCATTGGAACCAATGGAGACAAAATCGACTTGTTCCAGGATTGAGTCGATGGCGATGGCGGCCGCTGGAACCTCCAGCATCACGCCAAACGAGATTTCGCGAACCGTACGCTGTTGCGTCCGGATCGATTTATAGGCTCGTCGGACAAATCCTCTCAAGCGACGGACTTCTTCGACGGTGGTGACCATCGGAAACAAAATCCGCACGCTGCCGCTGGGGAAATCATTGGCGGCGCGAATAATTGCTCGAACTTGAGAATTAAAGAATTCGGGATATTCGAATGATAAGCGGATACTCCGCCAGCCCATGAATGGGTTAGCTTCTTGGTGATTGTGTCCCAGATAGGCGACGGTCTTGTCACCTCCAATATCCAAGGTGCGAATGGTCACATTGTGATTCGGGCTGTTTTCGATCACCTCGCGATAGGTTCGGTATTGTTCTTCTTCATCGGGAATACTGGGATGCGTCAAATACAGGTATTCGGTGCGATACAGGCCAATCCCCGACGCGCCCATCGCCACGGCGGCCTTGGCATCGGCCACGCCATTGATGTTCGCTTGCAAACGAAGATCGACGCCATCGGCCGTGATTGCCGGCAGGTCTCGGTTTTCCGCTAATTGGTCCTTGAGGTCAAAAAACTCTCGTTCCAATTTGCGGTACGCTGCGATCGTTTCCACATTGGGGTGAACGATGATATCCCCCTCGCGGCCATCGACGATAATTGTGTCGCCGGTTTTGACGGCGCGGAGGATACCTTTGGCTCCCGCGATCGCTGGAATTCCACGGCTGCGGGCAATGATGGCAGCGTGGCTGGTTTGGCTGCCGGATTGTGTGACAATGCCATGAACATCGATATCGCCGAGCGCGACGGCCTGTGACGGGAGGAGTTCATTAGCCAGGACGATGATCGGGCCACCGACGACCAGGTCGGTCTGCGGAGCCGCGTTGACGAGATGGTTGGCCAGTCGCACCACCACATCGCGGAGGTCATTGACACGTTCCCGCAGGTATTCATCGCGGGTGCGGGCAAACAAATTGGAGTACTCTTCGAGTAGTCGGTGGAGTGCCGCGGCGGTGGTCATCCGCTCGTTGACAATCCAGCCTCGGATTTTGTTGGTGAACGTGGGGTCGCGCAGGATGGACTGGTGGACTGCAAAGATAGCCGCCTGGTCATGGCCGACTTGAGCCGCGACTTTCTTTTCCAGTGCGCGCAAATCCTTGAGAGTCCGATCGCGCGCCGTTTCGTAATTGGCTAACTCGGCGGTGATTTCGGATTCTTCCAGCCGATGCGTATCGGGATTCACGAAGATCTCGTGAATGACATACGCCTTACCAACGGCGATACCGGGTGAAACAGGAATTCCGCGTCGCATGGCGCACGTTATACCATGTTGACTGGGAAGCCGTCATGACGGGTCAAATTGGCGCTATTTGTTGACGGCTAGGGTAAGGAGGCTCTGAACAAATCGTCGAATACTGGCGGCGCCTAGGTGGTGTTGGTGGTTAAAGCCCCATTGGCGAACCAGTAACGGTAAAATCGGCGGAAATCGGAACGGCCCTGATTCGCAAAAATAGCCTCTGGCGGTGCGTTGAGACAAATGGGGTTCAATGATATACTAAGCCCCGTTAATTGGCAGTCATTGGCCGTGGTGAGCGTCGCCCGGTGCGACTCATTGCGTGTTGGAATTCGTTGTAGAAAAATCGGATGAGATTCGCTCAGTTAGATCGAATTCTGGCGATTGAGCCGGGCCGAACGATTACTGGTATCAAGAGTTTATCGCTCTCCGAGGAGTATTTGCAGGATCATTTCCCGCGTTTCCCCGTCATGCCTGGCGTGTTGATGTTGGAGTCCATCTTTCAGGTCGGCATGTACCTGGTGCGCGCGACAGACGAATTTCGAATATCGATGGTGGTGCTGCGGGAAACCCGGAATTTCAAGTTCCAGGGGTTTGTGCAGCCTGGCGATCAACTGGTTGTCCGGGCAGTGTGGCATAGCGCGGATCAAACAACGGTCAAGTTGAAAGTCGAAGGCGAAATCAGTGGCAAGAATGCCGTTTCGGGCACGATGGTGCTGGAGCGGTTCAATTTGGCGGATCGCGGCTTGGGAAGTCAGGCGACGGACGCCTATATTAATTTTCAATTTCGGAAGAAGTATGAGTTGCTGTTCGACCCGCTGAAGTCGGGCCGTGGCCAGAATGCTGAAACAAATCATCAGATGGTAGCTGCTCCGTCCGCATAAACGGTCAGAGGGCAAGAGGTTACAGGTCACTTGAGGAGATTATTTGCATGCCCGTGAACGACGAAGTGTTTGAAAAAGTGAAGTCGGCGTTGGTCGATGCGCTAGGAGTAGATGACGACGAAGTCGAACCCTCGAAAACGATGGTGGGTGATTTGGGGGCGGAGTCCATCGACTTCCTGGACATTGTGTTCAAGCTGGAGCATGCCTTTAGTATCAAAATCCCTCGCGAAGACCTGTTCCCAGAAGACATTCTTCAGAACACCGCTTATGTCCAAAACGGACGTGTGACCGGCGATGGGTTGGCGTTGTTGCGGCAGCGAATGCCGTTTGCCGACCTTTCCAAGTTTGAAGCCAATCCGGTCGTGCAGGATTTTGCCAAACAATTGACTGTCGGCGATCTGTGTAGCTATGTATCGATGAAGGTCAACGCCTGAACGCTCCTGCGGTCAGACCACTGAGGATATATGCGCTGGTTTTGGATCGACCGATTTACGGAGTTTGTCAGCGGACAGTACGCTACCGCGGTCAAGAATGTGACCTTGGCTGAGGAAGCTGTGGACGAATACGTCCCAAGCTGGCCCTACTTGCCAGCTTCGCTGGTGATCGAAGGGATGGCCCAAACCGGCGGCTTGCTGGTGGGGCAACTCAGCGATTTTCGACAGCGGGTCGTCTTGGGAAAAATCAATCGGTGTCAGTTTCACGGTCAAGCGTTTCCCGGTGATACATTGCATTTTCGCGCCCAGTTGACCAGCCTCCAAGCCAATGGAGCCTTTGTGTCGGGTACGGTCGAAAAGTGCGGGAAGCCGTTTTGCGAACTGGAACTGATGTTTGCTTTTTTGACCGACGAACGGTTCGACGACGTCCAGTTGTTCGAACCGGCTGCCCTCTGCCGGATGTTGCGGCTGTTGAGGATGTTTGAGGTCGGTGTGAATCCAGATGGTTCGCCGATTTCAGTCCCCGAACAAATGGTGGCCGCCGAAAAAGCCGTTTTGTTGTCGAGTACGCCATAAATGGAAGTGGATTAACCAGCCCAACGGTCAACGCCCAATCAACAACGCCAATTAACGAGCAGTAGCGTAGAAACGAATTGAGAGAAACATGAGGCGGCGTGTCGTTATCACCGGAGTCGGGACCGTCAATCCTTTGGGACATGATGTGGAGACGACATGGCAAGCCTTGCTGGCTGGCAAATCAGGAGTCGGCTACACATCGATCTTCGACGCGTCTCATTTTCCCACGCGCATTTCAGCCGAAGTCAAAGATTGGGATATCAGTCGGGTGGTATCGGACGCCAGTCTTTATCAACATTGGGGACGGCATACGAAGTTCGCCGTCGGTGCGGCTCTGCAGGCTATCCAGTCGTCGGGGGTCATACATGCCGTTGACGACCCGCGGCGGTTTGGTGTTTATCTGGGTAGCGGCGAAGGCAACCAGGATTTCAATTCGTTCGCTGCGATGATGGCCGCTTCGATGGACGAATCAGGGCAACTTGACTTGCAAAAATTTACGCGCTGGGGTCTGGACCACCTCAACCCTCTCGAAGAGTTGGAACAAGAACCGAATATGCCGGTCGGCCATCTGGCCGCGATGTTCAACGCTCAAGGGCCGAACGCGAATTGCTTGACCGCCTGCGCGGCCAGCAGTCAGGCGATCGGCGAAGCTACGGAAATCATCCGCCGTGGCGAAGCTGACGTGATGTTGTCTGGCGGGACACACAGTATGATCCATCCTTTCGGTGTGACCGGGTTCAACTTGTTGACGGCCTTGTCGACCAACAATGATCATCCGACCCAAGCTTCCCGTCCGTTCGATTTGAAACGCGATGGATTTGTGTTGGGCGAAGGTGCATCGATGGTGGTGCTCGAAGAAATGGAGCGGGCGCGGCGGCGCGGTGCCATGATCTGGGGTGAAGTGGTGGGTTATGGATCCACTGCCGATGCCTATCGCATCACCGATATTCACCCCGATGGTCGAGGGGCCATTGGTTGCATGGAAATGGCTCTCCGCGATGCCCAGCTGAATCCCGACCAAATCCAATACGTCAACGCCCACGGTACCAGCACCGCTGTTAACGACCGAGTGGAAACACGCGCCTGCCATCAAGTGTTTGGCGAACACGCGAAAAGTGTGCCGATTTCCAGCACGAAAAGCATGATGGGACATTTGATTGCTGCGGCAGGTGCCACAGAAATGATCGTGTGCTTATTGGCAATTCGGGACAACATACTGCCTCCTACCATCAACTACGAAAATCCGGACCCAGACTGCTATTTGGACTATGTGCCCAACCAGGCCCGACCGGCGCGTTGCGACTATGCGCTCAACAACAGTTTTGGTTTCGGTGGGCAGAACATCACGGTGATTGCCAGCCGATTCACGGGCTGAGGCAAGCGGCAGACTGTCAGGCCCTTAACTCGCATTTCTCACACGGCCGATTGAAGTTGGGTTCGGTGACGTGCGATCTCGAATTTGTGGCTCTTCGCGGCGGCGTGGTTGATCAAAAGCTGGCTTTGAGCCCCTGGTTGAGGCGGTTTGACGCCGAGTTCGGGTCAAA
>DAOLCX010000017.1:0-11176 GCA_035327685.1 Pirellulaceae bacterium
GCGGAAGCCCAGGGCGATCGACAGCGGCACGAGGCGCTCCTCACCGAAGCGACCGAGTGGTTAGCCGCCGCTGCGGGGAACGCCGAATTCAGCATGCGCGACGCGGCCAGTTTTCGATTGGCCTGGATGGCCTTTCAAGCCGAAGCGTGGGAAAAGAGCGCCGGCTTATTCGCGGCCGTGGCCGAGATGGACGGTTCCGTGTTGCGTTCGCCAGCGACACTCCTGGCCGGACGCGCATGGCTCCAGGCGAAGTCCTGGGACCAGGCTCAACGGTGGCTCGATCAATCGTTGTCGTATTCAGATGAACTGTCCGCCGAAGCAGCCCATTGGTTGTGCCAACTCTATCTGCGCACGGGGCGGCCTGATCAGGCGTTAATTCTGGCAACCGATTGGGCCAGCAGAGCCAATCGACAATCGCCGATGCATATCGAGCTTCTCATGGATCGTGCCGAAGCTGCGACTGCAATTCCCAACCGCCACCACGAATCGATCGAATTTTATTTGGATGTGGTTCGGGCGGACGACCAGCACCGCCTGGCACCGGTGGCCCTTTATCAAGCAGCATTTTCGCTTCATGAAGCACAACAACTGGACCAGGCCGTCGCGCTTTGCCGTCAGTTCGTGCAGCAATATCCGGGGCACAACTACCTGCCAGATGTGTTGGAAGTGTGGGCTGACGCATCGTTGATCGCTCACGATTACGACGAAGCGCGGCGCTTGTACGATGAACTTGCCGTCCGCGAGGGGGATGCCCGACAGTCGTGGTGGTCCACTCGTCGCGGTGTAGCGGCATTCTTCCAGAAGCGGTATGGCGAAGCCGTCGCGATCTTGGAGCCACTGGCCGAACGGGGCGCGACGGATCCGACATGGACCTCTGAAGCTCATTACTGGTTGGGATGCGCGCGGCTCGAATTGAAGCAATACGCATTGGCCGGTCAGTCATTTGAGGCCGCTTTGCGTTCAGCCGAAGGTTGGTCGCGCGCGCCGGACGCGGCCCTGTTCTTGGTTCAAAGCCGACTGGCTGACAATCAGTGGGCGGACGCGGAGCGCGCCGTTCAGCATTTGTGGGAACAATTCCCGCAATCCCCCCAAGCGTGTGAAGCTGCCGTGCGCGTCGCACAGCAAGCCCCCCCCGAGGCTGCCATTCAGTGGTTGAAACTGGCGGTGGAACGTTTTCCGGATTCCCCACTGATGCCCCAAGCATTGTACTCATTAGGTCGTCGATTGAGCCAAGCAGGAGACACCACTGGGGCCTTGTCGGCTTTCGAACAACTCGTTCGCGACTTCCCAGACGACGCGCGGATGATCGACGCGCGGATTGAATCGGCAGCCATCTGGCGAAAAACGGCACAACCCGAGAAGGCGCGCGATCAACTGGCCCAGCTGCTCCCCGTGATTCCAGTCGACCACGCTCAGCAACTTGATGCCTTATACGAAATGGCATTGGCAGAGATCGCGTTGGGCGACCATGCTGCGGCGATCGATCGCCTGGAAGCGATGCTTGAACAGCCGAATTCGATTGGCCAGCGGGACCGCATCCATTACGAAATCGCGTGGGCGGCCCGGGAATGGCAAGAGAACCTGGCTCGCGGTGAATCGGCTGACCAGCATCGCGCCGATATCGAACGTTTGGGCGCAATTGCTCAGGAACATTTTGCAAAGCTCGCGCGCGAATTTCCCGCCAGTGATTTGGCCGCCGACGCCTGGTTTCAGGTCGGCCAACACGAGTACGCTCAGGGGAGGTTCGATCAAGCGCGAGATGCCTACCAGCAATCTCTGACGATCTCCGGCGCCACTGATAACCTGAGGGAACGGGCCAGCTATAAACTCGGCTGGTCGCTGTTTAAATTGAAGGCATTTTCGGAAGCGCATCGGGCGTTTGAACAACAATTGAAAGAGTTCCCCACCGGAGCGCTTCGCGCCGATGGGATGTTTATGCTGAGCGAATCGCTGTTCGCTCAGAAACAATACGAGCAGGCCTTGGCGGCATACCGAGCCGCCAAGCCGGTGATCGATGAATCGGACGAGATGGCGGCGGAGAATCGCTGGTTTGCCGCGTTGCACGCCGCTCAAGCCGCGAACCAGATGCGCGACTACCAGTCCGCGCTGGAGTTTGCCCAAGCGTTGGCGCACGATGCCTCCGCCGCCGACAGTTTGCGACTCGACGCCTGGCTGGAAATCGGTAACGCCTACCTGGGGCTCAAGCAAATGTCGGATGCTGTGGAGGCCTGGCGAAAGGCTTCGGCGGACTTGGGTAAGACAGGTGTCCGCGCCTCCTGCATGATCGGCGACGCACTGTTTGCCGGAAAGCAATTCGATGAAGCGATCCAGCAGTTCAAGCTGGTACTGTATGGGTATGGAGGGACTGAACGACATCCGGACCTTGATCCGTGGAAAGCGTTTGCGGCCTACGAAATCGCGCGCTGTTACCACGTGCAAATCGAAACCGCATCGCCGGCCCTGCGACCACAGCTAATCGAAAAATCGAAAGAGTTTTTTCAGTACCTGGTGGACCACTATCCCGAAACTGAGTTGGCGCCGGAAGCCAAGTCTCAGTTGGAACGTTTGCGGCGACTGCAGTAGTTAAGGAACGCGTAAGAACATGGTGACGATTCGATGCCTTCGGTGGCTGAGCCTATATGTGGTTTGCTACACCCTGCTCTGGACAGCCTCGACAGCCGTTGCTGAGCAGCAAACACCTTCCGATTACATCGTCACTTCTGAGAGTCCATCCCCTGCCGGGGCTGCCCCGACGGCCGCTCGAACCAAACCGAGTTTGAACCTGCTTCGCCTGATGGTGGCCGGAGGTTGGTTCATGATCCCGCTTGGCGCGCTCAGTCTGGCTGTGGTCGCCATCGCCGTCGAACGTGGATTAGCCTTGCGCAGGCAGCGTTTGCTTCCCGACGAATTGATTTCCGGCATTGGCCAAATGGGTCAGTTAGAGGGTGGCCTCGATCCGCGCGGCGCCTATCGCTTGTGCCAGGCCCATCCTTCAGCCGCGTCGCAGGTACTGCGTGCGGTGTTGAGCAAGGTCGGTCGGCCACATGCTGAATTGGAAAGTGCGCTGCGCGAAACGTCGCAACGATCGGCGACACGCTTGAATCAACCTGTGGGCTGGCTGAACCTGATCGCAGCGATTGCCCCGCTGGTCGGCCTGCTGGGGACGGTCTGGGGAATCACACAAGCGTTTTACGACACCACGCAGATGCAGGTCGGCGACAATCGTGCAGAAGCATTGGCGTCGGGAATCTATATGGCGCTGGTGACCACCATCGTAGGATTGACCATCGCGATTCCGGCTGCTGTGCTAGCGCACTTTTTTGAGAACCAGATTGTACGCCAGCATTGCGAAATCGAAGACATGATTTCCAGCTTGATGCCGCAATTAGAACGCTTCGAAGGGCAGGTCCGATTTGTGGACAGCCCCCTTCAGCGACGCGATTCCGCTGGAAGCGACGGCGGGTCTTCCGCGCCGCGCCGCGCATCGGCCCGCGCGCCCTCCATTGAAGTGCGACCACCCCGCACCGTTCCGCCAGATGAAGAGCGGAGATAAGGCATGGCCGTGCAACTCAAACGGAGTTCCGCCTTGGCGGCGATCAGTATTACTCCACTGATCGATGTCGTGTTCTTGCTGCTGATTTTCTTCCTGGTGGCCAGTCGCATCTCGGATGAAGAGAACCGTCTCGAACTCGACTTGCCCAGCGTCAGCCAAGCACTCCCCGCCATGTTTCCTCCCGATGAAGTGGTGATCAACATCGACCGCGAGGGGCGGTATTTTATCAATGGCGAGTTTCGCCAGGTGGAACAAGTCGAGCAAATCCTGCGCCGAGCGCAAACCCAGAACCCGCTGACCCAAGCGGTTTTGATTCGCGCCGACAAGGCGACCGATTGGGAGTTTGTCGCGCTGGCGTTTGACTTGTGCAAAAAAGTGGGCATTCACCGTTATTCCGCCACGATGGAACCCGATTGAGCATTGATGAGTTCGGTTCAGCGCAACATTCGACGGATTCAGCCGGCGTCCCGGGAACCACTGGAAAGCCAGTTTTGGCCGGTGGCGATCGCGCTGCTGGCAACCTCTGGTCTAGCGATTGGCGCGATCTCGGCGCTGTTGGAAGGGCCCTGGCTGTGGGGCTCTCTCCTCGCTTTGCCAGTGTTGGTAGTGGCAGCATTGATTGCCCTGCATCGGTTGAGAAATCGCTGGTTTCGGCGCTCGATGCAGTTGGGCGTGTTGGTCAGCCTGGCGACCCACTTGTTGGTCATGATCGTGTCGTCCGCCATCGACATCTTTGGAGGTCCTATCCATCGGAAGACGGTAGAAATTTCCCCACACCAACCTTCGCCAACCTTGATCGTCAGCCAGCGCGATCCTCAACCGATTTGGGAAACGCTCAATCTGCGTCAAACTCCCGATCCTGTTCTGGAAACTCACCGCGAGCCCACTGCAAGAACACAACCATCTCAGCACATGATCGACATGCCTCAATCTCAGCCGGCGACGGACTCTCAAGTGTTGGAGCGACGCAACCCCACTCAATCTGTTCCACGACAGGATGTGAGTCTGGCTCAGCGGCGACGCAACGAAGCGCGTCAACCTACTGAAACGGCAACCTCAAGCCATTCCACTCCCACTGCCTCTGTAGTGGTTGACGCGCGACCGAGCGAATCGACGGAACGCCCATCACCTGCGGAAAGCCGCGCAAACGCCTTGACGGCGTCGGCAAATGAGGAATCCACACAGGCGGCGAACACTCCAGTCGCTTCCCAGTCGTCTCCACTCCGACGTGAATCTCCGATGGATGCGAATGTGACATCCGAGCAACCGCTCAGCGCCAAAATGCGCAGTTCCCAAGCCGCACTTCCTCAAGCATCGGCTGAGACCCATTCTGCCCATCGCGCTTCAACACCTGCTGCTGAGTCACCGGTGGAAAACCAGACGCGCGACGTGTCTGCTTCCCGCGCTGCATCCATGGAGCGCGCGGTCCAACCCGCGCAGTCAACGCCTCTCCCGCAACGCGAGTTGAATCCCACGTCACAGGCCACGCGCCAGCCGACGCGCGACGCTTCGCCGGAGTTGCCGCCCACCTGGTCGCAACCGACTTCGACGGTTACAGTCCCGCGCCGCGCAGCGGTGCCCAGCGAATCCGTGGCGTCACATACACCGCTCGAAAACCCGGCACTGGCGACCGAGGCGCGCGAACCCACACCATCTCGCGATGTGGTGGCCACCTCCCACACGCGCGGAAGCTCCGGCGGTTCCAGCGCGGCGGAGCATCATAATCTACAGCCCACTTCTCATCCTTCAACCGGCTTGGCATCCGCGCCTTCCGATTCAGCCAGCCAGCGCCGTGCCGAGAATCGCGTCGATCCACAACCGACGTTGACTGCCATGCAACGCCCCCAAACCAGCGGACGTCAAACCGGAAATCAGACGCCGCAATCGGCATGGCAAGCCAACACGACACAAGCGGCATCAATTTCTGCCAACACCGAATCTGCAGCGCGCACGACCGAAGCGTCCGCTGCCAACCTAGAGTCTGCCTCAAGAAGAACGGCGACCGAGCGCGCGACGGAACAGGGACTGGCTCAAGTTGATATTGGCGCGACCAAACTGATGGCGGATAGCGCCGTGCAACGTCACTCCGGAGGGGGCCACGCCGAGCCGAATCATCTGAATACGCAACTGCCAAACCTCGCAGCCCGTTCAGCGTCCGGCGGACAACCCACGTTGGATGTCGCTCCTTCCGGCATCACCCAGACTCCCATGACATCACCCAGCGCACCATCCTCTTCGAACGGCGCTGAACCGGTAGCTCACGATTCCAATAGTCGCGCCGCAAATCGCGAACTACGAGCCGAAGAGCCCGTTACATCCGACATCGCTGGTGCGGGCACTGGCGCAAACCATTCCCAGTCGTCGCACGATACGCGCCCCCGCCGTCAGGCGGCGGACCAGCAATATCAGGGAGCCGAGTTAGCGGGTGCCGCTGGGACTGAACCGATCGGAGTACGCCAGCCAAGTCGTGTATCACGCGCGCCGAGCGCCGGTGCCGTGGCAGCGGCAACGTTGTCAACTGGCTCCGAGTCACCTATGGAATCCAGTCCACTGGCCGGTCCGAACTCCACGTCTTCTGAGGCTGCTGACCATCGCGGTGCCGAATCCCAACGCGCCGCCAGTCGCAACTCCGGTGAACGGTCATCGATCGCGCTGGACATTTCAGCCGACTTGGGACCCGCGGGATTGGCTAACGATCCGCGTCCAGGCCCAGGAACCTTGGCTCGACCCGCCGCGCGTGACGTGCATGAGGCAATATTGGATGCCGATACACGTTTCCGCCGCCGCGACGCGGGAGGCACTCCCAACGTCATGGCTGACGCCAACCTGGCCAATGAGGCTTTTCGCGCTCGCATCGAAAACAAATCCAACAGCGGCCCGACAACCGAAGCGGCGATCGAACTTGGATTGGAGTTTCTGGCGCGCTATCAACGCTCAGACGGGAGTTGGTCGCTGATGGACTTTGACCAACATGACCCGCGCCACGGGCAGATCATGTCCAGCGATATGGCGGCTACCGGATTGGCAGTCCTGGCGTTCCAAGGTGCTGGTTACACGCATCGCGACTTCAAATACGCTGAGACACTAGCGCGGGCCATCGATTGGCTGATCAAACATCAGGGAGCAGATGGCCGGTTGTTCGTCGAAAACGGACCGATGAAAGATGATCCGCGTTTGATGTACAGCCACGCCATCGCCACGCTGGCCTTGACGGAAGCGTATGGCATGACCCAGGATCCGCAACTCCGAGAGCCGATCGATCGAGCGCTGCAGTTCATCGCCACCACGCAAGATCGGCAGCATGGCGGTTGGCGTTATTATCATGAACCCGATCGACGACGCACGGATACTTCAGTCACCGGCTGGATGATGATGGCCCTGCAAAGTGCTCGATTGGCAGATTTGCACGTTCCCGACCAGGTCTGGCTGGGCATGGATCGATGGTTGGGAATGGCGCGGGATGCCGATCACGAGTCCCGGTTCCGCTACGATCCGTTTGCCGACGCGAGTCAAACCCAACATCGCGTTACATCGCCTTCGATGACTTCCGTTGGATTGTTGATGCGGCTTTATACAGGGTGGGATCGAAAAGACCCTCGCTTGGTCGCGGGGGGGGAATATCTATTACAGCATCTTCCAGGCGAGCGCTCGCCCATCGAGCGCGACACTTATTACTGGTACTACGCGACCCAGGTCCTCCGGCATTTAGGCGGCGATGTGTGGGACGAGTGGAATCGTCAGTTGCATCCCTTGCTGGTCAATTCGCAAATCAAATCAGGACCGATGGGAGGGAGCTGGGATCCTTATGGTCCAGTACCCGATCGCTGGGGACATGCGGGCGGCCGGCTGTACGTCACCACGATGAACCTATTGTCGCTAGAAGTGAATTATCGTCTCCTCCCGCTCTACGAACGTTCGACAGAATAGGGGACTGTGACGAGTGCTGGCGAAAGCGCCGGCTGGCGCCAGAGACTAGCTAGCATTCGCTCGGACGCGCAGAACTCGCCGCCGAATCGACTTGTGGCAAGCCCTGGCAACTCCTATACTCCGCCCCGCGAAAAACTGTGCTGGCAGTGCGCGCAGAATGCGACATAGTCATGATCGTCTCCAACTACGAAAAAACTTGAGCAAAGTTTCAACCGCACCAAATCGAACTAGCGGTGTCGCCCATAGGTTTGTTCGTGGGGCGGAAAGGAATCGCTGCGCGTTGATCCGCCTATCCAAGGTTGGCATCGTTGCCGTGACCTGGATTCTGGCCGGCCTCTTCCCCACCGCCGCTCAAGAATTCACGTTCCCGCTACCTGAAGCCCATCATCGGATCTATGTGTCAGGATCCGAAACCACGGCGTGGCAAACCGGAGGATACGATGTGCTGCATCTGACGCAGGTCCGTATCGAACAAGGCCCTTTCCAGGCCAGCGCGCGCGAAGGAGTTATTTTGATGGAGCGCGTCCCCGATCCCATTGACCTGAGTGAGGGAGTCGGGATGCCGCAATCATTTTTCGGCGCGGATGATTCGCGGAATTCCAACGCCGTTCCAGCACGGCCGCCGCGCAAGGTGCTGGTGTACCTCGAAGGAGACGTCGAAGTTCAGCGCTCGCGTCCGGCGATTGAGCCGGATGCAAACCAGGGATGGCGTTCGACATCTGACCGTCTGATTGATCAGGTGTTTCTGATCCGTTTGTTTACCAAAGAGGAAGTTGCATTGCCGCAATCCATTGCCGGACTGGCCGGTTTGGAGCCGCCCGCGTTTCACCGGGCGCTGCAACAACTGCAAACGGGAGCGGAGGTGCAGCCAGTGCAGTATGTGCAAGGCCCCGGATTTGGTCCGCAGGTCATATCGCCGATTACGGGACAGGTGCAAGCCGCGCCGCGTCCGATGAACAATGCAGAGTTGTATCGGCCCCCCGTACAAACCGAGCCTTTGCAAGCCGGCTCTCCAGCCTCCGCACCAAGACAGACATCGCGCGGCCGAATGCAAGTCGATATTACGGCCCGCGATGCCGTGATGGACTTGAATCTGCAAATTCAAACGAATCCTGCGAATCCCAATGAGCGGATATTCTGGGCGACGGGTGGTGTGCGGGTTTCCATTGACAGCACCGAAATCAATCAGATGGAAGCCTTTCGCGGTGATCGGCAACGAGCGATTGTGATGTTGGCCGATAATGTCGTCGCCTGGCAAACGACGAACTATGCGGGCGATTCTGTATGGGAGATCTATCTGGAAGGCAATGTGGTCTTCACCAAAGGGAATCGGATCATCAAAGCTGAGCAAATCTATTATCATGTCAACGACCAGCGTGGCACCATCTTACATGCCGACATGTTGACCGCCGTACCGCGCTACCAGGGCCTGGTTCGGATGAAAGCTGATGTGGTCCAGCAAGTGGACGAGAACAACCTGCAAGCCTATGGGGCGGCGTTTACATCGAGTCGAATGGGCGTCCCGCGCTATTGGCTGCAATCTCAATCGTTGGAACTCAATCGAGTGGAAACGCCGCAAATCGATCCGCGCACGGGCGCACCACTGGTCGATTGGCAAACCGGAGAACTGCAAGTTGGCGAGGACTACTTCGCCACCGGTCGCAACAACTTCGTGTACGTCAACGACCGACCAGTATTCTACTGGCCCCGATTTCAAGCCAACTTGAATGATCCGACCTTATACCTGGAGAGAATTCGTGTCAGCAATGATCGCATCCTGGGCTTCCAGGTGTTAACCGCCTGGAATCTGCACCAGATTTTGGGGATTCGGAACCGGCCCGAGCGGACGACTTGGTTGGGGAATGTCGATTATCTGTCGAATCGCGGGCTCGGTTTGGGCAGCGAATCGGATTATCAGCGCGACGGTTACTTTGGGATACCAGGAGAGGTCGAAGGATTTTATCGAAGCTGGTTCATCCAGGACCGCGGGCTCGATACCTTGGGCCGCGGTCGAATCAACATGACGCCCGAAGAAGAGCGGCGCGGGAACTTTTGGTTGCGCCACCGGCACCAGTTCTATCCCGGCTTCCAGCTGCGCGCCGAATTGGGCTACATCACCGACCGCAACTTTCTGGAACAGTTCTACGAGCGTCGGTGGGACACCGAGAAGGACCAAACGACAGGCATTTGGTTAGAGCGCAACATCGGCACACAATCCTACCACCTCATCGCAGACTACCAGATCAACCCGTTTTTTACCCAGACTTCCTGGCTGCCGCGCCTCGATCATTTTGTGCTCGGCCAACCGCTGTTCGGCAACCGTGTGATCTGGAACGCGCACAGCCACGCAGGATATGGGCGTTTTCGCATCGCCGATGCACCGCTGGATCCAATCGATCTGGGCCCGTTTGACTGGACAGCCTGGGAAGCCAATGACGCGACCGGTGTGCGGGCGGGGACTCGGCACGAATTGCAATTGCCGTTGCAATTAGGCCCGACGAAGATCGTACCGTATGCTCTGGGCGATGTAACCTATTGGCAGGAAGACCTGAATCAAAACGACTTGTTGCGAGGTTTCGGGCAAGTTGGCCTGCGTACCAGCCTTCCCTTTTGGCGCGTCGATCCCACCATTCAAAGCACCTTGTGGAACGTCAACGGGCTGGCGCACAAGGTCACCTATGAAGCCGATTTTCTCTATGCGGACGCATCTCAGGACCTGGACCGATTGCCGTTGTTCGATCCATTGGATGATGACTCGCAAGAAGCATTTCGGCATCGGTTGGCGTTTAACACGTTCGGTGTTCCGATCGGGATGGATGTTCCGTTGCAATACGACGAGCGCTATTTCGCTTTGCGCCGCGGAATGCCGGGCTGGGTCACGGCCGGATCCGCGGAAATTGCCGATGACATGATGGCACTTCGTCTGGGTGTACGGCAGCGCTGGCAAACCAAACGCGGGCTGACCGGCCAGGAGCGAATCATCGATTGGATCACTTTGGATGTAGGCACTTCGTTCTTCCCGCGCGCCGACCGCGACAACTTCGGTGCCGATTTCGGCCTGACCAACTACAACTTCCAGTGGCATGTCGGAGACCGGGTCAGCCTGGTCTCGGACGGTTTCTTCGAGTTCTATTCGCAAGGTCTGCGGACGGCGAGCGTGGGGATTCACTTTAATCGGCCCGAAATGGGAAGCCTGCTCCTCAGCTATCGAATGATCGAAGGACCGATCAGCAGCAACTTGATTTCGGCATCGACTGTATATCGGATGAGCGACAAATGGGGAATTCGTGGAACAACCTCAATTGACTTGGGTGAAGCCGGTACGTTGGGGCAATCGTTGAGCGTGATTTACATCGGCGAATCGTTCTTGTGGCGGCTGGGGGCGTTTGGCGATGCCACCAAGGGCAATTTCGGATTTCAGTTCGGATTGGAGCCGAGGTTTCTGCTCAAACCGCGCCTGTTCCGGCCCGGCGGTGTGGCGCTGGCCCCGGCCAGTGCGCGGTATTTGGAGTAGTCCACCGGGAGTCCGATCACTATGCACCGAGACCTGTTCTCATGGGACTTGTGGCGACAGAGGTTTGTTTGTGCGTTCCGCGGCGTGCGCTGCGCGTGCACCCGCGAAAAGAACTTTGTCGTGCACGGCCTGGCAGCCGTACTGGTGTTGATCGCCGCCGGCCTCCTCGGCGTTTCGATCTT
>DAOLCX010000018.1:0-11071 GCA_035327685.1 Pirellulaceae bacterium
CGGCGACGGAAATCGCGTAAGCGTGGAGGAGGCCAGCATCGAGTTGCATTAGAAGCGGTCCAGTCCGTCGATTTTCCTGACGATCGGTTATTAGCGTTAGATGAAGCCTTGGAGAGATTGGAACTAGAAAAGCCGAACGTCGCTAGCCTGGTTAAACTGCGTTACTTCGTCGGTCTGAAAATCGATGACGCAGCGGAAATCTTGGAAATTTCGCCGCGGACTGCCAAGAACTGGTGGGCCTATGCCAAAGCCTGGCTACACGATGCTTTGGCCGGAGAGTGAACAATTCCAGTGGAAACGACCAAAATCGATGCCCTATCCCGTTCCCTTTTTCGAACGTACTGAGTGACACATTGGATAAATTGAATGAGGTAGAGGCATGTCCAACTACGGGCTAAAGCGGTCTAAAAGGATCAGTCCATGCGTGATTTGGAGATTTTCTCCCAGGCGATAGAAATTGAAGAGAGGACAAAACGTGGAAGTTTCGTTCGTGCTGCCTGTGGTGGTGACGCAAACCTGCTAGCCCGAGTCGAAATTCTGTTGCAGTCCTATGAACAGTCAGGGAGTATGCTCGATCACCCGATAGTTGAATCGGGTCTGGCTGAGCACTTGGTTGAAAACTCGCATGCCGAAAATCGAAACGGCGGCAACGAAACTCGGTCAGCCCGTCCCTCAGAACTCAGGGATTTGCTGGAGGGAACTGAGCGTAATATCGGCCCTTATCGGCTGCTGGAAAAGATAGGCGAGGGAGGATTTGGCGAAGTATTTGTCGCCGAGCAGACCGAGCCGGTCCAACGCAAGGTCGCGGTCAAAATCATCAAGCCTGGGATGGACTCACGGGAAGTGGTGGCCCGGTTTGCTGCCGAGCGGCAAGCCCTTGCCATGATGGATCATCCCAATATCGCTCGCGTGTTTGATGCCGGAACGACACCGCGCGGACTGCCGTATTTTGTGATGGAACTTGTGCGGGGAATGAACATTGTCAAATACTGCGACACGGCAAAACTGCCCATTGAAAAGCGATTGTCGCTTTTTATCGACACTTGCCGGGCAATTCAACACGCCCATCAGAAAGGGATCATTCACCGAGACATCAAGCCCAGCAATGTGCTGGTGACGCTGCACGACAGCGAACCGGTGGTAAAAGTCATTGATTTCGGGGTTGCCAAAGCCCTCAACCAGCGGCTGACCAATATGACAGTTTACACCCGATTCTCGTTCATGATCGGGACGCCGTCTTACATGAGCCCTGAACAGGCCGAACTTAGCGGTCTGGATATCGACACCCGCAGCGATATTTACTCCCTGGGTGTGTTATTGTACGAACTGGTTACTGGATCACCTCCATTCAAGCCAGACCGGTTTGCCAAAGCCACAATGGACGAAATGCGGCGGATCATTCGCGATGAGGAACCGCCTCGGCCCAGCATGAGAATCTCGACTTTGGGGCCAACGGCTTCTTCCGTGGCTCAACTCCGCAGCGTCGAGCCGATAAGGTTACAGGCGATTTTGCGACGCGACCTCGATTGGATCGCCATGAAAGCGCTGGCCAAGGACCGTACGCAGCGCTATGAAACGGCAAACGGATTGGCCGCCGATATCAAGCGGTTTTTGGAGGGAGACGCTGTTACAGCCCGCCCCCCGTCTTGGTCGTATGTGACCTCACGTTTCGTTCGGAAAAACAGGAGCTTGGTGACCAGTGCCGCCATGATTTTCGCCGCATTGTTCGTGGGAACTGTGATCAGTATCTCGCTGGCAATTTGGGCAATGCGCGAACAGCGAGTTGCACACCAGCAGGAGCAGTTGGCAATTTACAAAACCAGCGAAGCCGTCGTGCAACGGGAGCGGGCCGAACGGGCCGAATTCGAAGCCATTAGCAATTTGCTGGAATCAAAAATGGCGTATACCGACCTGAATTTGAAGAGTCGGCGACCAGGTCAACAAGTTGAGTCGATCCTTGCCATCCGCGATTCAATCGAATTGGCCCGCCAGACCAACACTCTGGACCGACACAAGCTACGATTGCGCTCTCAGGCCATTAGCGCGTTGGCTCGTGTTGACCTGAGTCCCATTCGATCCTGTGATGCCCCAGCGGAAGCTTCTACGTTCTTCAGTTTCACGGCAGACTTCAGCAAAGTCGCTTTTCGCGTGCGAGACAACAACCAGAACTTCGTCACGATTCGCTCTGTTGAAAGACCCGATCAGGAATTTCAACGCGTTCCATTTCCATTCAACACCCAGGCTGCCTTTCACGATGAAGTCATTCCCAAGCTAAGTCCTGATGGGTGCTTCCTGGCTATGGGAAATGGCCAATTGGGCATGACTCTGTGGGACCTATCGCGTAATCGTCCGGTGCGTGAACTCAAGGCTTATCATCCGATCGGCGGTTTCCAGTTCTCATTGGATTCGACCATGTTTGCGGTTGTAGAACGCGGCCCCGGAAACTCTGCGGATCGAGCGAATATTTGCCGGTTGCCATCCGGTGAGATCGTACGGTCCCTTGAGTTACCGCAACTTCGTCAGGTATCGTTTTCCCCAGACGGAAAACGGATTGCGCTGGGAGGGCAACGCAGCCTTTGGATCTGCGAAGTCGCCACAGGCAAACGGCTGGCTTCGATTGAAAAGACGTTTGATGGATGGGGCCCGGCGTTGGCATGGTCCGCTTCAGGCGAATACCTGGCCGCGTCTGTTGACCAGCAAATCGAAGTCTGGAGTGTCGAGACGTTGATGGAATCGGCGAATCACGCGGCACCTGTGACAACCGTCGCACCCGTTTCGGTGCTCTCGGGCCATGAGGGCAAAATCGAGTCGCTGATCTTTCACCCGACGTACGAGTTCCTGCTGGTGTCGTCGGCCTGGGACAATACGACTCGTATCTGGAATATTTTTTCGGGAGCGGAACAACTGATGGTGCCGGAACCTCACCCATCAATCTCGGCAGATGGCTGTCGCCTGTCAACCAGCACGACATCAGGTTTCGAACTCTACGACCTGCTGGGAGGGGACGCCTGCCATTGGTTGTGGCGAGGTAAAGTCGCACAAGTGGTCATGGGGGAGCAGGGGAATTGGCTGGCCATGGGAAATCACAGTGGCACCCGCTTCTGGTCGCTGCCTGGCCTTCGACCTCTCGGTAGGTTGGGACTTGATGACTCATTTGGTTTGGCATGGGACCACTCCAACAACGGCTTGTTGATTGGCAACCACCTTGGGCTTTTCGAAGTTCCGATAACCGTAGAGCGCGAGGAACTGCGCGCCGGCCCCAGCCGTCAACTATTGACTACATCGCTAAGTAACTTCGCATATGTACATCCTTCGCCGGACGGCCGCTGGGTAAGCTCCAATGAACTGGAGGATTGGGAGCCCATCTTACTGGACCGCATCTCAGGGAACGCTCAACGACTGCATCGGGACGTTCGAACCCTGTGCCAGGCAATGTCCTTCGATTCGCGGTGGCTGGCCCAATTTGTGGGTGGCCGAGTCTTTGTCCGAGATCTCGAATTGGGTCGCGATATTGCCGAGATGCCTTTGTCCGGCTCAAATTGTGGAGTGAGTTTTTCACCTGACGGCCGTTACCTTGTCCTTTCGGCAAATCACGAGACGCAATTTGTAAACACTGCCAATTGGGTCGTCGAGCATCGATTCAGTCCTGCCATTCGCATCTACTCGGTAGGATTCTCCAATCAACAGAAGACGTGCGCAATTCCATCGAGTCCCGGCGAACTGTCGCTGGTTTCCACGAACGACTGCCAGGCGTTGGCCCAGCTCAACTACCCTGATCCGCCGCGGCTGTTTGCTTTTGCGGCTTTCTCCCCCGATGATCAGTTTTTGGTGGTCAGTCACGAAACCAGTGCAGCCGTATGGAATCTCGGATTGGTACGTAAACAACTGCAAAGGTTTGGACTCGATTGGCACTTGGCCTACACGCCAGCAGGCGAATTCCAGATACCAATAAATCGATTGACCATTGAACCGGGCGATTGTGAGGCCCTGGAACAATTCTTCGAACGAATGGACGCTGCGCCACGACATGACGTGGTATCGATTGCGGACGATTGGCTTCAGTCGGGCCTGGACCTGCCTGACCTGTTTCGCTTTCGCGGGTGGAGCTACGAAGCATTGGGCGATTACGACGCCGCCTGTCGGGACTTGCAGCGAGCGTTAGAGATGGCGCCTTATGCCGAGTCCTGGCGAATCGCCTGTGCCGAGTGCTTGATGCAGGCGTTCCGGTTCCGCGAAGCCTGGGACGTATACTGGACAATGGCAGACCCGAACCGTTCCAGCAATGCAGTATTTTCGTTTCAACAGCTTTGCTATCTCTGCGCCATTCGCCCTCAAGTGGTTCCAAATGCACGGGAGTTTGAGCACTTGCTGGAAAAGTGGCACCAGGCGCTGAGTGGTCAGGACAAGTCGTCGAACTTTGGTTTGGCGGCTGCCGGTTTGAATGACGACGGAAAGCGAACATTGTGGGAGGCAGTCGGAATGGCGCTATACGGCTTAAATCAACCTGACAGGTCACTCGCCATTTTGCAGGAGTACGCGCGCCCCGGACGTTATGGTGGCAGTAGTGTTATGGCAGCCATTTATGCCGATCTGGGGGAAATCGAGGTGGCTTACCAACATCTGACGACCGCCATCGACTTTCCCCGCAACAATCCCGGAATTGCCTTTACAAAACTACTGTTGAATTTCTACGATCCGTTGCACGCACGAACACGTTCCAGGCTCAACATGCTTCGCGAGCGTCCCGCAGACGTTGACTCAGATCATCTACCAAACGGCACAGTAGATTCGGTCGATCTAGCCAGATCCGCTTCGGTGGATTTTGGTCGCGTTTACCTGTCTCCTGCCAATGACAAACCTGAACTTCGGCAGTCCGTCAACGGAAACTTTGTGTGGTGGGAGCTATATCGCCCGGCCCATGAAATCCGATTCGACATTCCCGTGCCTGGTCCGGGAAAGTACCGATTATCGGCCACACTCGTTGGTTCGCACTACTGCGGCGAATTTCAAGTAATTCGCGATGACGGAGAACCGGCCCCCTCAGTTGATCTGTACCGAATCAGGAAATCGGCCAACGATCCGGTGTTCACGCTGATCGACGATTTTGCACTCGGCGATTTTGAGGCCGTGAATGTGACTTCTGCTTCGCGCAACAAAGCGGAGGCACCAGTGCTACAAAACATAGACGATCCCGCAGCCGAACAAACTGGTACAAAATGGACTGTGCCTGTGGTGTTTCGATCGACAGGTCGAAATGAACGATCAGTGCAGTACAGCTTGCTGATCGACGAGATTCACTGGGAACGAGTGGATTAGTGTTTACCGCGTCAAACTCCCGAAACAACTTCAACCTCATGGTGTTGAAATTCGGGGAGCCGGATGATCGTAATTGTGCCTTGATCGATTTTGACTGGCCCATGATTATTCTAAACTCAACGCGATTGGTCGATTTAGATGCCACGGCGTCGGGAGTCTTTTCCAAGTCACGCAATTTCTATCCTTGAGGCGGTCCCCCGTGATGGACCCAAGGATTCCCGGCTCCTTTAGTTGCGCACGAAGATCCGACAGTACATTTGGGATTGATACTCAATTCTCAAAATGTTGCCTGGCAAAACGAATCCATTGATCCCAATCGTAATCGGTGACGTCATGTCCGCCCGACCGAATGTGATATCCAATCGATGCCCCGATCGGCTGGTCCACCTCCGGCATCGCATCTGCTTGGATGCCCTCTAAGCCAAACAGCTCGTACGCTGGGCCCGCAGCGCGAGCAGCCAGGAACTCACCTTTCGGATCGGCCCACTGATCCTCGATGGCACTGGCGATATAACACGGTCGAGGTGCAAGCAGTCCGATCAGCATATGTTGATCAAATGGCAACGAGCCTTCATTCTGGTTGAATGTCCTGAACCGCTCGCAGAACCAATGGGGGAAAACCTGGTTGATTCGGCCGACCGTTTCGCCGAAAGCGCGTCTGCTCAATGCAGCTCCTCCGCATCCCGAATTATTGGAAATGACGATCGCAAATCGAGGGTCGGTGGCCCCGCCCCATAACGCAGCCTTGCCCAGCCGAGAATGTCCCGTCAGCACGACTCGATCAGCCATGATTTCTTCGTCCGATTCAAGGTAGTCCATGATTCTGGACAACCCCCAAGCCCAGGCGGCAATCGAACCCCACGAATAACCATCGACATCGTTCTTGGCATGCGAGTACAGCCCATGGACGCCATTGAAAAAGCCATCGTCGTAATCGGGATCAATATCGCCGTAGTAGCAGGTGACCAGCCCAAATCCCGAATCGAGAATCTTTTGAATCGGCCAACGAGATGCCTGAACTCCGCGGGCTTGTTCGTTTGAGCGATTGTCGGCGATTCCCAATTTCGGATCGTTGGGTACCCAGCTATCGCTAATCCTCACGGCCGGGTCACTGGTAATGGAGTGGTTGCCCTTAAAATTCAGCCCCAGGAAGACCGGATGGAATTGACTGGCCGTTGCTGGAGTATAAATCAAAAGGTTCAGTTTAATCTGCTTCTCGCCATGGGAGATCGCCAGTTCAACCTGCTTGCGATTCGCTTTTCCGTTGAAGGCATCGTTCGATTGTTCGACAATTCTGGCTTGAGGCCGAACGCCGGCCGGACTGGTTCCAAACATCTCTCGGCGGAACAACTCCAGCAATTCTTCGCGACGCTGAACCCAAGCTGCTTGGCTTTCGACCCGACTGCCATCGTTGAACTCAAGCAATTCCGGAAGGACAAATTCCGGGACTTTGGATTCGTCGTAATTCGGGACAAAATCTTGGCCCAGTGAACATTCAAAATCCATGCTGATCACGATGAACACTGCCGCTAACAAATGGCATCGACGTTGGATTTCAAATCTCACTTCACGTTTTCGTTGGCAAATGAATCCTGGCCCAGATGGCAACTTGTCGAGTCTCATCGGTCGAACCACTTTCGGCACTGTGTTTCAGAAACATGTATTTCACGGTTCAATTCCTGTCGCAGATACAGTGTTAAGATACTCGGTAATAGTGCGCCTCCATAAACGCCATCCATTGACCATTGGGCATCAGCATGCGGGAAGACAAAATGCGATGGTTGTTGTCGACGAACTCGATCGAATCCTGGTATTTCGCATACTGGCCCTCGGTCGCGAAACTCGGGCCTTCCGAATCAAGCGTCAGGACTCGACCACTGGCATCGAGCGTCCCTTCGTAGGGCCACAGGTGTGTCAACATCGAAGCCACAAAGGTGCCGACGAATTTCTGTTTGACTGGGTCATAGCCCAACGTCATGATCGACCGGCTTTCGGATTCCTCGCTACCCATCGTCCCTTCTCCGATCGTCCACAAACCGCCCAAGGATCGCACGGTTTCACGCCCCGACGTTTTCATTGGCGGCTGACCTGGCCCCATATTGCATTCGGATTCAAAGCTCCATTCGCCGACGAGTTTTCCGAGCCATTGATGTTCAGTAGTGGGTTGTGATTGCATGATTGTCTCGCTAAGTCATTGCCTTGGTAATTCGTCAATCGCTTGCATGCGCCGACTCTCATCCATTAGTCGAACGACAACGACCTCCATCGACAAGCCTAGGAAAAAAATTTCCGTCTCTTCAGCCCAGTCAGACGTGTTTGCATACAGGTGGAACATGCCTGGTATTCAGCCCAGAGCATCGGAGGCAGAGCATGATTACCTACCCGACGCGCCAACGATGGCCGTGGTGGGTGCTTACATACTACCCGCCCTGCCTACATCAGGTCTTCCAACGGGCAGACTGTTGCAGATTTCTTAAGTTCTCGGGCTCAACTCGTGTAACACTTCTCCAGCGGAGCGGCATAAGTCGCAGAGACCACGTTCTGCTGTCAGGAGAATTCGAGATATGCGCCAAAATTTGACATGCCATCGACAATCCGTACCCAACCGCAGACCAAGCCACAGTCAAAATCGAAGCCTGCAATTCGCTGCGTTGGAGCCGCGCCAGTTGTTCGCTGGGCTTCCGCAACTCATCGACATTGTGGCTGGTGCTGGCTCGTCATCGCCGTTGGAGTTTGTCAATGTCAACAATACGGTATTTTTCACCGCAGAAACCACTACGCAGGGGCGCGAACTCTGGAAAACCGACGGAACCAAGGCCGGAACCATGTTGGTCAAGGACATCCGCCCTGGAAACCAGGGTTCGGGAGTCTCCAATTTGACCAATGTCAATGGAACGCTCTTTTTTGCCGCCAGCGACGGAATTCATGGCTTCGAATTGTGGAAGAGCGACGGGACAGCGGCGGGAACGATGATAGTCAAAGACATCAACCCTGTCGGCAGTTCCACCCCATTGCAACTTACCAACGTCAATGGAACTCTTTTTTTCGCGGCCGCGACCGCGGAAACCGGAATTGAACTATTCAAATCCAATGGAACAGCTGCCGGAACCGTGATGGTCAAGGATATAGTCGAAGGAACTGATGCATCCCTGCCCAATGACCTGACCAACGTCAACGGCATGTTGTACTTTTCGGCGTGGGGGCCTGGCCCTGGACGCAGCCTGTGGAAAAGCAATGGGACAGGGCAGGGGACTCAAGTTGTCAAATCGATAAAACACGACGCTTCAATTAATGAAATCTCGCTGCTTACCAACGTCAACGGGACGCTGTTTTTTCGTGCTAACGATGGGGTGCATGGCATAGAATTGTGGAAATCGAATGGCATTGCCGAGAACACAGTGATGGTCAAGGACATTCATCCGGGAGCGGCGCACGGTGCGCCGGCCTATATGACCAACGTCAACGGCGCCCTTCTGTTCGTCGCGGCCGATGCTGTTCATGGAAGGTCCCTTTGGCGCAGCGACGGAACCGAAGCCGGGACTTTCATGGTGCGCGACATCAATCCAAATTCTAATTCCGGCGTTTTGAAAAACCTGGCCAACGTCAATGGCACGTTGTTCTTCACTGCCGAAGATGGCGTCCATGGCGCTGAACTTTGGAAGTCCGATGGCACCGCCAATGGAACTCTTATGGTCAAGGATATTAATGCTGGTGGAGCGGGTTCCGGACCAACGTGGCTCACCAACGTCAACGGAACGTTGTATTTCAATGGAAACGCTCCAACAGGAAGAGAATTGTGGAAAAGCGATGGCACTTTGGCCGGTACAATTCAGGTCAAAGACATCTCGCCAGGTGCCGAAGGTTCCTATCCCCATTACTTAACTAATGTGAACGGAACACTCTTCTTTCGTGGCGACGATGGCAGCAAAGGGAGCGAACTATGGACGTTGGTCGGTGGTGATGAATCGACGGTTCCTGTTTCGGGCGTGAAGGGCGGTGCGGTCAATGGGACGATTCTCCCTGAACGCGTTCTCGGCGCGGGTGTCAACGGTCCCGGAACACCGGGAGTCGGCGTCGCGCCGTCCACACCACCTGCCGAGCTTTCGATGTTCGACATCGTGATGGGGGCAGGTGCGTCTAATCCCAACCAGTTCACGAATGTCAACGGAGTCGTCTATTTCTCGGCCGATCACACAGGTGTGGGGAGAGAGCTGTGGCGAACAGACGGAACGGCGGCAGGTACACATCTGGTTGCCGATTTGAGGCCGGGCCTTGATGGATCGTTCCCCATGCAGTTGACAAATGTCGGCGGGACGCTTTTTTTCACAGCCCACGACGGCGTCAGGGGACGCGAGCTATGGAAATCAGACGGCACGGCGTTGGGCACAACACTTGTCAAGGACATCCGCGCCGGAGCTCTGGGATCCTCACCTGCCTGGTTAACTAACGTCAATAATCGACTGTTCTTTTCTGCAGCTACCGACGCGAATGGCGAAGAGTTATGGGTGAGCAACGGGACCAGTGCGGGAACCATGATGTTGCGCGACATCGCACCCGGGGCGGGTAGTTCGGCTCCGCAACAACTTACCAATGTTTCCGGCACACTGTTCTTTACCGCATTTGATGCCGAACGTGGGCGGGAGCTTTGGAAGTCGATCGGGACCACGGCTGGTACGCAGGTCGTGCGGAATATCCGTCCCGGCGCAGATGGCTCGGACCCCGCCAACCTGGCAAACATCAATGGAGTCCTGTACTTCACGGCCAACGATGGGACGCACGGTAGCGAACTGTGGAGGAGCAACGGCAGTCTGATCGGAACGATGTTGGTCAAAGATATCAATGCGGGGCCAGTTGGCGCATCGATTGGCGCGTTGACCAATGTCAAAGGAACGCTCCTGTTCGCAGCCAACGATGGGACGCACGGCGTCGAGTTGTGGAAAAGCAGTGGCAACGGATTGGGGACCATGTTGGTCAAGGATATCAATCCCGGCAGCGCAAGTTCATTGCCATCAAACTTGACGAACCTCAACGGCACGCTGATGTTTGCCGCGACGGAACCAGCGGCCGGCCGCGAGTTGTGGCGCAGCAATCTGTCAACCAATGGCACGGTATTGGTCAAAGACATCCAACCGGGACCAGCTTCGTCGAACCCAGCGAATTTCCTCAATCACAACGGCATGTTGTTCTTCGCGGCGCGAACGGAGAGCGCTGGCCATGAACCATGGTCCGCGGGCATTTTTGGCAACACCGTCAAAATGGTGGCCGATATCAATCCCGGACCGGCCCATTCCAATGCCCTTGGATTCACTTCGCTGGGCGCCCACGGTCTGGTTTTTCAAGCCAATAACGGCGTTGCGGGAAATGAGCTATGGATGCTGAATTATCCGGCCTCGTCGGGTGCTCCTCAAGCATCGCCTTCGAGCTCGAAACCGTCCGCATTTCTATTTGCTCCGAGTTCGATGAGTTCGTCGGTGGGGCAATCTGCGCGAGACCCGGAATCTGGGGCGGTTGATCCACCGGCTGCGTCTCGAATAGGCTGGTCGAACAGCCGACGAGCGGAGGTCATTGATGAGGCCGTGGAATCGCTTGGTGCCGAACATCACGGCCGCGTCACTTTTTCGCGACCCAGCTCGGCATCTCATGCAGGTCAAAATTCTGAGACGCACTTCCTGATGGACGATCTTCTTGCGTCGCTGGCTTTTGCTGAAATTCTGTAACACATGCCCGGCCCAGCGGCATTTAAAGACAAAGGGGA
>DAOLCX010000019.1:0-11018 GCA_035327685.1 Pirellulaceae bacterium
AATTCATCTGCTGCCTGACGTACGCCACGTCGCCCCGCAACCAGGCCGCTGTCAGATAGGGCAATATCAGACCCCGCACCATTTCCGCCAATCCGGCCAACATCATGGGGATCACACGACCGCTGTGATATTGTCCGACCACGGCCTGCACATTGACCACGGTTTCCTGATTTGTCCAATGAACCAACATATATCGGTCGGCGAGTTCGTACATGTTTTGCAATAAATTGGACATCCACCACCAGGCGGCGTAGGGGCCGATTCTCATGAACACCTGGCGGCTGGTTACCGGCGGCGCCTGATCTTGAAGCTCGTGCCGAAAACGTTTCAGGTACCAGATCGCCGGAAGTGCTCCCAACATGCTGCTGGCGCCGAACGCTGCCACGGCAATCAAGGTGCTCGCATCGGGATGTGCAAACCACAAGGCGGCCACACCCACAATCGTAAAACCAGTCCCGGAAACGAATCGCATGATCGTCGCGAGACGGATTTGCCTTAACGCCTCGACCAACGAAACCAGGTAGTTGTATCCCGTCAGCAGAATTAATGCTGCGGCCGTGGCCCACATCAAATCGACGCGATTTCCGCTCCCCAGAATCTGCCAGCTAAATTCGTGGGGGAACAGCAGCATCGCGGCTGCCATCATCAGCGTCGTCACGATCGAGACCCGACTAATGATTATCAAAAAGCTGCCGAGGGAACCTTGTTGTCGAAACTCTTCAAGAAAACGCCCGAAGGTTCCCGGCATCCCAAGCACGGCCAGGGGGGCCAGTGTCAATAGCCAGCTATAGATCAATGAGAATTGACCCAGTTGCTGGTCGGTCATCAAATGGCAAAATAGGATACCGCGTGCGAATCCCAGCAATCGCTGGATGATCGTCAGCGACAACGCGAAAACCACGCCAAAGACAATGCCGTCCGAGCGGAGCGCACTTGCCTTCAAGACTGGTTTGGTACGTGTTGACTGAGCAGGTAATGCCATGTTTGCAAGATCGCCCCGTGTTAAGCGGCAGCAACTCGCGAACGCTCCCAGGCACGATTCGCAGATTCCGCACGTTATCGGTTTCCAAAATATGGGACGCAGATGTCTGAACTTCAAATCACGTCCTATTGAAATCAGCCAATTCAGGTTACAATCGTGAGGGTCGGTGGTAGGCCACCGGCGGCCCGTTTGAAAACAGAGCTGGTGAGTGAAAGGTCGCCGCGAGTTTCCTTGACAATCCGCAGGATTGGACCTAGATTGCCAGTGCATATGACAAAATTGGGCAGATCGAAATAATCGGCTTGAATAGAATAGATTGCGTGATCCTCCCGCTGCTCCTATGACAGAAGATCTGGCCTTAATCGCCCACGACCATCATTTACCGATCGATCAGGTTACCCGCGCCGTCCAATTGCTCGACGAGGGAAACACCATCCCGTTTATTACGCGATTCCGCAAAGACCACACGGGCGGACTGAATGCCGACCAATTGCGGGCGATCAAACAACGAGTGGGCGAACTGCGGGCCTTAAACGAACGCAAAACGTTCGTCTTAAAATCCATCGAAAGCCAAGGTGCACTCACCGAAGACTTGGAACAGGAAATCAAACAGGCCACGAGTAGTCGGCGCTTGGAAGATTTGTACCTCCCGTTCAAAGCCAAGAAACAGTCGTTGGCGCTGACCGCCAAACAGCAGGGACTTGAACCGCTGGCCAACGAGATTTTCCTGGGTGAGTCCAGTGAAGAGCAAGTTGCGGCACGTGCTATCGATTTTGTCCGCGTCGATCGCGGCCTGGATAACGTTCAAGACGTGATGCAGGGAGTCAGTCACTTGATCGCCGAGCGATTCGCCGAACGGAGCGATCTACGGCGAGAATTGCGAGAAATCATCTGGCGAACTGGCCAACTCACCAGCAAATTGGTGAACCCACCAGAATCCAAAATGCCTGCCTCTGAAACGGCCCCCAGTCCGCCGCCGAAATTCGATTCGGAGCCTGATGGGACACTCCCCAGCGCTCCAGCCGAATCTGCGACCGACCCCCTAGCACTTGATGAAAAGCCTGCGGACGCCACCGAGAACTCGCCGATTGAAACGGCGGAGTTGAATGAACCCGCGGCCATGCAAGCTGAGTCTTCGGTGATCCACGTGGACGAGCAACTCTCGCCCGAGGCTGAACCGGTTCAGACTACCGCGTTGTCTCTGATGGAGTCAACGTCTCTGATGGAATCAACTGGCGACGGCGGGGAAGTTGTTCCAACTGCGGAACAATCTCTGGTTGACGAGCCGAACTCGGCTGGCAGTCCACCGCAAAAAACCTCCACGAGATCGGACAAAACCAAGAAAAAGAAAAAGCCGACTGAGAATCCATTCCGGGATTACCATGAGTTTTCAGAGTCGCTCAAGAAAATCCCGCATCATCGAGTCTTGGCAATCAATCGAGGCGAGCGGGCTGGGCAGCTTAAAGCCAAGGTCAAAGTAGATTATGAAAAGCTGGTCGAGCGAGCAGTCGGACTGTTGGTGCCCGAACAGCATCCGTTCCGGGAACTCATGATTCGCTGCGTTCATGATGCATTGACGCGGCTGATTTTGCCCAGTCTGGAACGCGAAGTCCGCCGGGAACTTACGGACACCGCCGAACGGCACGCAGTGACTGTGTTTGCCCGCAACCTCAAAGGGCTTCTGCTGAAGCCGCCCGTTCGCGGAAAAACCATTTTGTCGATCGATCCGGGATACAAAAGCGGCTGCGCAGTCGCCGTCTTGAACGGCCGAGGAAATGTGTTGCATACGGACCGATTGTTTGTCGTCGGCAACGCTAAACGGAGAACGGAATACCAAGAGCGGTTGGCTAATCTGGTTCGCCAGCATGAAGTCGATATCATCGCCATTGGAAACGGCGCCGCGTGCCGAGAAACGGAACAACTTGTATCCGACACCAATCGAAACCTGCTCACGGATCGACCCGTCAAATATGTGATTGTCAATGAAGCTGGTGCCAGCATTTATTCCACCAGTGATATTGGCTGTGAGGAACTCCCCGAACTGCCACCACACGCCCGCAGCGCGGTGTCAATCGGTCGGCGATTGCTCGATCCGCTTTCCGAACTTGTGAAAATCAGCCCTGGGCACCTGGGTGTCGGTCTGTACCAACACGACATCAAGGCCAAACACCTGGCTGATTCTCTGGACGAAGTCGTCGAAGTCTGTGTGAATCACGTCGGCGTTGATGCCAATACCGCCAGTCCGGCATTGCTGCGATACGTTGCCGGTTTGAACCAGTCCACGGCCAAACGGTTGGTCGAATTCCGCCAACAAACGCCGATCGCCCATCGCCATCAGTTGCGAGATGTGCCCGGCATCGGAGAGACTACATTTGTTCAATCTGCTGGATTCTTGCGCGTCTACGCCGGACACGAACCCTTTGACGAAACGGCCATCCATCCCGAAAGCTATTCACTGTGCGATCGAATTCTGGAACGCATTGGGTGGACCAAACAGCAGTGGATTGAAAACCGACGCGCGCTCAACGAACAAGAGTCCAATCGTCATGCGGGTGAAACTGCTACGACCGCCCCCAGGCAAACCGATGCGGCTGATGAAGCCCTGGCCAAAATCGATCCGCCACAGTTGGCCGCCGAATTTCAGGTCGGCGAAATGTTGATGCGAGACTTGATCGAGTCGCTCCGCCGACCGCTCCACGATCCTCGCCAGGAATATGCCGGACCGGTTTTCCGCTCAGGCATTATCAAACTTGAGGATTTGCAGCCCGGTATGAAGTTGGAGGGGCAGATCATCAATGTGGTTGACTTTGGCGTCTTCGTCGATATCGGTTTGGGATACAGTTGTCTGGTCCATGTCAGCGAGTTATCGAATCGCTTTGTCCGCGACCTGTATGAAGAGTTTTCCGTCGGCGATGCCTTGACAACTTGGGTTAAAGAAATCGATTCTCAGCGGAGACGTGTGAAACTTTCAGCCGTTGAGCCGGGAACGCGGCGCGGGCGGAATGAAAGACATCGTCGAGATGATCAGCGCCATAACAGACGTCGCGGGGCACCACAACCTGCGGGCACCCATTCCAACCAACCCGAAACGCCTGGCGGCCAGCGCGTGTCCGAAAGCCGCCATCAGTCTCAACGGACGTCCCAATCGCAGCCCAGGTTTCACCACAATAAAAAACCGGCCGCAATCCGCCGCGCTTCACACTCCCGCCCTCATCACCGCTCCAGCAAGCCCAAACCCGTAGTTCCCATCACTAATGAGATGATCGACGGGAAAAAACCCATGCGGTCATTTTCGGATCTGGCCCAGTTCTTCCAAATCAAGAACGAACCCTCAACAAATAACGATTCCCAACCGGACAAACCAGCCTGAGCTGGTATTGACGAGAGATGGGGTGAAGTCGTATTTTCTGGGCCGGGCGGCTGAGGACTGACTCAGCCGCAAGAGTTGGTGGCCATTGCAAGGAGGCGATGGGCGATGAACGCATGGGATGCGGTGCAGCCGGTTCCGCTGCTGGACGTTTCCAGGAACAATCAACTGCTACGCGCAGAATTGCTAGCAGCCGTGACTCAGGTTTTAGAATCCGGCCAGTTTATTGGCGGACCTGCCTGCCAAAGTTTGGAACAGTCAATAGCCCAAATCTGTGGAGCGAAATTCGCCGTGGGTTGTGCGTCTGGAAGCGACGCTTTATTGTTGGCCCTCGCGGCGGTGGGAGTTGGACCGGGCGATGAAGTCCTCGTCCCCAGCTTCACGTTTTTCGCTACCGCCAGTTGCGTGACACGACTTGGAGCGGTTCCCGTATTCGTCGATATTGATCCGAATACGTTCAATTTGAACCCATCACTGATCGCCGAGTCTTTGACCCCCCGGACCAAAGCGATCATTCCAGTCCATTTGTTTGGCCAGTGCTGCGCGATGGACGAAATCATGGCCCTGGCGCGACAGCATGGCTTGTACGTCATCGAGGATGGTTGCCAATCGTTGGCCGCAACATACAGAGGCCAACCCTGTGGAGCATTGGGCGATGTCGGCTGCTTCAGCTTTTACCCAACCAAAAACCTCGGAGGAATGGGGGATGGCGGAATGGTCACGACGAATGATCCCCAATTGGCCGATCGCATTCGCCTGCTGGCCAACCACGGCATGAGACCCCGTTATTACCACCAGGAAATTGGCATCAATAGTCGTCTGGATGCCATCCAGGCGGCATTGTTAAACGTAAAAGTGCAACACCTGGAAAAATGGACAGCCCGACGCCAAGAGAACGCGCAACGTTACCATCACTTGTTCGATACATTTGGGTTGACGGAACATTTTGGGTTGCCGACCTGGCAACACGATTGCGGGCATGTTTGGAATCAATATACGATCCGCATCCCGCATGGGTATCGCGACGCAGTTCGGCAGCAACTGGCCGACAGAAAAATCGGCACGGAAATCTACTACCCTGTTCCGCTTCATCAACAAGCTTGCTTTGCTTACCTCGGTTACGAGACAGGCTCGTTGCCGGAAACCGAGCGAGCCAGCAAAGAAGTGTTGAGTTTGCCGATATTTCCGGAGCTGACTGCTGACGAACAATTGACCGTAGTCACCACATTGGCGGCCATATTCGAAACGGCACAACCAGCCGCCCGTCGAGCAGCGGCCTGAGGTCCATAAGTCTGTCTGGAGTCCTGGCGGCGGCAGGAGTTTTCTCATGGCGACAGTGGCTGAGATTCGGGAACTCTTGCAGAACTTGGCGCCGACCGGTTTGGCCGAATCCTGGGACAACGTGGGCCTGCTCGTCGGCAATCCGGATCACCCGGTCCAACGTGGCCTGACTTGCCTGACGTTGACACAGGATGTCGCGGAAGAGGGCCTGCGCGAGGACGTGCAGTTAATTGTGACTCACCATCCACTCCCCTTTCGCCCTCTGAATCGAATCACAACAGAACATGTTTATGGGCGCGTGATTTGGCGATTGATCCGGGGCGGAATCTCGGTCTATAGCCCTCATACAGCGTTTGACTCGGCTGCCGAAGGGATCAACGCCCAATTGGCCAGCCTGTTGGAATTGCCCCATGTCACTCCGCTTGTGAAGCGGGAACTCGATAGTGTGGGTGTCTCCAACGGGGGAAGCGGCAGGCGCGGCGCGTTGCCGACTGAAATGAAAGTCGGGCGGTTTGTTGAGCAACTGAAGTTACAACTGGGTGTAAGGTCAGTGCAACTGGCCGGATCGAACGAGGTTGTCGTTCGACAAGTGGCAGTCGCTTGCGGAAGCGGTGGGAGTTTTTGGGAAGAGGCCGCGCGCGCAGGTTGTCAGGTCCTGGTCACTGGCGATATCGGGTTTCACCAGGCAATCGAAGCCGCTGCGTCGGGAGTGGCCGTGGTAGCCATCGGACACTACGCCAGCGAACGATTCGCTTTGGAATGGCTGGCTCAACGCTTGACCGAGTCATTTCCCGATTGCACTTGGTGGCCCAGTCGCAGCGAACGCGATCCGTTTCAATTGCTGTAAAGTGACAAAAAAACGCGGTCAGTCCGGGACTCACCGCGCCGTCAAGTGTGTTGACAATCTGAATCGAGGTCAGGAGCCTTTCCGATTCATCCCTTAGTCAAACTGTTCGGTGATTACCAAACCATCGTTGCGCGAGATTAACCGTTGATACGTTGAGTATGGTAAAAGCGTTGTATTAGGTTGAATCGTTTGGTCGATCGTTTCCGAGACAAAACGGACGGAGCCATCGCCAAACGCAAACAGGACGCCACCACCGTGCCGACTGGATACTCCTTGGAATTTCTGACCCACTGGGTTGAGATAATTAGGGGAGTTGATCCCACCGTATGCGGTGAAAAATGCGTCAGCCAACCCATACGCCTGATCCGGCGACGCAGTCGCCGGAACAATGCCGTCGGATCCGACGCCGCGCGTCGCGTACAGCAAGGCGGCCCCGGAAGGAATTTGCGATTGTGCATTCGCGGTGTTTCGTTTGACTCCCTCATACGTTCGTTCGCCGAAGAAGATCGTGTTCGACTGCCCGTCGGTTACATCGCGCAAACGGCGGAGATTGCTACAAAACGCACCGTTACCATTGATCGTGCAACCATTGGTCACGGCGTTCCCTGCGTGGTTAGCCGCCACGTAGCTGGATGTCGCAATTGGAAAATACTGGTTGACTGCGGTATTAGAGGCCGGATTGTTTCCTTGTAACCGATTCACTTCACCACGATACTGGTTGACAGGTTGCGTCGAATCTCCGGGGCACAGAAAGCTCGAGATCGATTGCTGGAACGCTGGAAATACTGTCGCCGGTGCCGTTTCATTAAACAACCGCGTCGCGGCCGAACCGGCAGGCCCATTTGCAGGCGAGAATATGTCATAAATTGTACCCTGTTCCATGTGGGGAAGAATATAGACAGACCAACTCCAATTGCCACGAAGGTCATTGATCGAAGCATTGTGGGCGATTTTAATTCCCCAGGGCAGTTTTTGCTGAGTCCCTTCAAAGTTCATCGTCGCCGTGATGATCTGTTTCAAATTGTTCATGCAGGATGTCCGCTGAGCGGCGGCGCGGACTTGCTGAACGGCGGGGAGCAACAAGCCAACTAAGATACCGATAATGGCAATCACCACCAGGAGTTCAATCAAGGTGAACGCCTGTCGTTTTTGCAATCTCATGTTCATTCTCCAATTTTCGTGAAAGCCAACACACTTTGTCCGGCGCTCCCCAAACTCAACGCATGGCAGACCACCCATTCTCAAATTCAAAACAAACGACTCACGGTTTTAAATGAGCACGCCTGTCCTCTGCCGACGGTGAAACGAAACACGCACACCGCTTGACCATTGCTTTCTCAAGCCGGACACCATTATGAAATTATAGCGAAGATGCGAATCGGTACCTATTGAAAAAAGCCGAATCGCCGGAATTTCGACAAAAAACCGGGGTTCAGATAAGGCAGATCGAGACCCGACCGGTCACTCCTCGAACTATTCCCCCAATTCGTGTCCCTATCAGACGAGGTCGGCGTCGACTTATTAAAACAGCGCCTCCAGGTCAAGAATCTTGGTAAAGTTCGGGAAAGATATCCTGTGAGAGGTCTTGCCGCTGGACCAGCGCCCGCGTGCGAGCCAGGAAATCAAACTTGAAATTGGCCACTTGTTGTTCGGTAATTTGGAGAATCTCGGCCACTTCCTTGTTGGGCATGCCTTTGACTACCAAAAGCTCAACGCACTTTAGTTTCGTCCAGTCACCCCGCTCTCGCCACTTATCGACCTGATCTCGCAGCGATTGGACCAGGGCCGCTTCCTCCAGCCGTTGTCGCTCGGCGCTGCGCGCAATGCTGCTGGCGACGCGAAAACCGCCGGATATTTCCCAATATCCGGTCGTATCGGTCGGTGCTGACAAGGGAATCGTCGGTCGGCGTCCTTCGCGACGGAGATGGTCAGTCAGTTTATAAGCGCAGATCGAAAACAAATAGCTTTCCAGTGACCGCTGCCCGTCAAAATTGGGCAAACTTGTCAAAAACCCCAACAACGTCTCCTGGACGATATCTTCGGCCACACTCCGATTAGTCAATCGGCTTTCGACATAAGCCAACAAACGGCCTTCATAGCGGGAAATCAGTTCGCTCCAGCTTTGGGTATTGCCGCTGCGAATTTGGTCAATCAATTGCTGATCCCGCACTTCGGCCTCGCGTGAAGAGTGTTGCGAGCTCATGACAACTTTCAAACCATGGTGAACGTCGTTTCGCGGCTTTTAACGTGGTAGTTTCTTCAGAAATGAATCCAGCGCTTGGTCCTGGACCTCGACAGGTGTCTGCGCCGGTTCATCGGCCAACACGTGAAACGACGAGATGCCCGCCGGCGGGGTTTCCGACTCGTTCCCGACCACAATAGGATGGTGAAAGCTAAGACTCGGTAACTCTCCAGGGAGATTTTCCAGCGCTTCCAGGCAAATCGACTTCTCGGCAGCCAACGGGTGCTCCAACTCGATCCGGACCTGATTTGCTATGTCGGACTCCAACGCATGATCGACCACCGGTTTGGCGGCTTCCTCTCCGTGCGGCTCGACTGCACCATTAGTTTGCGGGGCAGCATTAAGCGTCCCTTCCCCTTCAAGCGCTGCCAGCGGAGCGACACGGGGCGGCAGATTCGTACTCTCTTCACACCGTTCTGTAAGGCGCTGCGCCGGCGGCAGCAGGGTCGCTGCCACCGTTTGAGCGGTGACAACGTGCCGCTTTGGAATCGAAACGGTTTCAGGTTTGAGCACGGGGGCAAGCTCAGCGGCGGCGGAAGTCTCCGGAGACAACACTTCGGCCCGGTTCAGCTCATAACAAGCGCGAAAGGTGATCGTCCCCAACGTCAACAATTGGTCTGGCATCAAAGGCTGTTCCCCGTCAATCCGGAAGTTGTCGATAAACGTGCCGTTCAATGATCCCAGATCCTTGACAAACAGTCGCCCATCGCGTTCGGTGATCTGGCAATGTACACGGCTTACTAAGGCGTGAGGCACGGTCAACGTCGCCTCTGGACCACGACCGATGATCGCCGGCAACCTTAAACGAACTTCTTTAGACTTGGCCTCGCCGCCGACAACCACCAATTTGGCTTGCAACATCGTCGGAATCCTTGAGAGAATGAAATCGAGGCGGAGCAAAATTCCGGCCCGATTGCCTGAGCCTTCTCACCGTGAAGGCAGTCTAATCCATAGGCGGCCTGCTTGCAATCAATTGCTGCGGTTGAGTGCCAAGTTTCGGGAAATTGGCCGCCCTTGCAACCCGTTTTCAGGGTCGTATAATCAAGCTTTACCCAATCGGACAATTTGACTTTGCCGGTCGGGGTCTTCGCGGGTGTAGCTCAGTTGGTAGAGCATCACGTTGCCAACGTGATTGTCGACGGTTCGAGTCCGTTCACCCGCTTTTTCTGTTTTAATGGCAAAACGTGGGAGTTCCCCAGTGAACACGGATCTGACGACGACCGGACTAGCGGCGACCGGTGACGACAACGAAGAGACTGCAATCGCCGAAGAAGGGCAGTCCGCCAAGCAGCCACTGGTATTGACGGTGGATGTGGAAACTATCGGCGCCTGCCAGCGACACGTTTCCGTGTCCATTTCCCGCGAAGATATCGATCGCTACTTCCAGCGCGAGTTCGATGAAATCGCCCCGAAAGCTGAAGTTCCCGGATTTCGCCCCGGCCGCGCCCCCAGAAAACTCCTGGAGAACAAATTTCGCCGCCAGGTCACTGATAAGGTCAAAGGCTCTTTAATCATGGACGCCCTGTCTCAAATGGTCGATGAGCAACGCTTTGCGGCGATCAGTGAGCCGGACTTGAACTATGAAATTGTGAAGATTCCCGACGAAGGTCCGTTGACGTTCGAATTCAACATCGAAGTTCGACCCGATTTCGAATTGCCAAACTGGAAAGGTCTGGAGATCGAAGTCCCCGATGTTGAAGTCTCTTCGGACGAAATCGATCGCATCGTCGAATACTATCGGAACAATTATCGCGATATGACCCCCGTCGAGGACGCCGTTCAGGCCGACGACTTGATCACCTGCCATGTTCGCGTCAGTCACGAGCAAGATACAATTCAGCAACTTGAGGAAGTGGTCTTCGAAGTTCGTCCCACCGTCACTTTCCACGATGCGGAAATCGCCGGTTTCGACAAACTGTTGAGCGGTGCCAAAGCGGGCGACACGCGAACGGCAGAGGTCAAGGTGACCGTCACCGACGACGCCGGACAAGAATCCGAGAAAACGGTGTCCGTGGTGTTTGAAGTCCTGGATGTCAAACGGCCGGTGCCGATCAGCGACGAAGAGTTGGCCGACAAGATGTCCTTCGGTACCAGCAGCGATATGCGCGATGCCATGGTCACCTCGTTGACCCGCCGGAAAGAATACGATCGCAGACGCGCCATTCGGTCGGCGATCAGTTCGCTGTTGACCGAATCTGCAAACTGGGAATTGCCGCCGTCACTGTTGAAGCGTCAGTCCCACCGCGAACTGGAACGCGCTCTGATTGAGCTACAGTCGAGCGGCTTTGATGAAGAAGAG
>DAOLCX010000020.1:0-10698 GCA_035327685.1 Pirellulaceae bacterium
CGCGAACAAACGACTCATCGTTCGCTAAGGCACGCTCCAGGACTTCTATAGCTTCCGACCACAGTCCTTGTTGGCGCAATGCATCAGCTTCCTTTTCCAATTGCAATAATTCCGGAGACGCCATCCGCTCAGCCCTTTTTCCGCAAAGCAGCTTGGGCTGCGCTTAATCGAGCAATGGGAACTCGGAAGGGAGAACAACTGACGTAGTCCATACCCAACCGATGACAAAGTTCAATGGATCGGGGGTCACCGCCATGTTCTCCGCAAATTCCGATTTTTAAATCAGGGCGGCCCTGTCGCCCGCGTTGGACCCCGATTTCCATCAACTGGCCGACACCCGCCACATCGACGGTGACAAACGGATCTTCCTGCAAGATTTCCTGTTCGAGGTAATCGGGAAGGAAGGTGCCGATATCATCGCGGCTGAAACCAAAAGTCATCTGCGTCAGGTCATTGGTACCGAAACTAAAGAACTCAGCTTCTTTGGCGATTTCCTCGGCCGTCAGCGCAGCGCGCGGAATCTCAATCATGGTCCCAATCAAGATCGGGAGTTTGGCCGTGTATTTTTTGGCTTGTTTGACTTTGGCAATCGTCTCTTCGGTGCGTACCTTCAAGAATTCCAGTTCGCGTACGGTACCGATCAAGGGGATCATGATTTCAGGCCGCGCATCGATTTTCTTATTGCGGCAGTTGATCGCCGCCTCGACGATAGCAGTCACCTGCATTTCCAAAATCTCCGGGTAGGTGATGCTCAGGCGGCAGCCTCGGTGACCCAACATGGGGTTCATCTCGTGCAACTGCGAAACACGGCGCTGGACTTCCGTCGCGGTGACTCCCAGTTCTCGCGCTACTTGTTCCTGGCCTTTGGGTTCATGCGGCAGGAACTCGTGCAATGGCGGGTCCAACAATCGAATAGTGACTGGCAGTCCGTGCATGGCCTTAAAAATGCCTTCGAAATCGCGGCGTTGGAAGGGCAACAGTTTCTTGAGAGCCGCGCGCCGCGTGGGCTCATCTTTCGCCAAGATCATTTCGCGCATGGCCGTGATTCGATCTTCTTCGAAAAACATGTGCTCGGTGCGGCACAATCCAATTCCCTCAGCTCCAAATTCTCTCGCTCGTTGCGCGTCATCAGGTTTATCGGCATTCGTTCGCACTTTAAGCGTCCGATACTTGTCCGACCACTTCATGACTTTGTGGAAATCGGCGGAGAGTTCCGGTTCGACTTTTGCAATCGAACCGGCGATGACTTCGCCTGTCGAGCCATCGATTGAGATGATGTCCGTCGGTGAGAGGGTCTTTCCATTCACGAGTACTTTTCGGGCCTTCTCGTCGATTTCCAGGGCGCTGGCGCCGACCACACAACAACGGCCCCAGCCGCGGGCGACCACCGCCGCGTGACTGGTCATTCCCCCCGTACTGGTCAAAATGCCGGCTGCACAATGCATCCCGTCGATGTCTTCGGGACTGGTTTCCTTGCGGACCAACAAGACCGTTTCGCCGTCTTTGGTTCGCTGGACGGCTTCCGCCGCCGTGAAAGCCAGTTGTCCGACAGCCGCCCCCGGGGACGCGGGCAGGCCTTTGGCCAAAACTTGACTTTTCGATTTGGCTTTGACGTCGAAACTGGGGAGCAACAACTGGTGCAAGTCGCCGGCCGGAATACGCAACACGGCCGTCGGCTCATCGATCAATTTCTCGCGCACCAAATCGCAAGCAATTTTCACTGCCGCAGCCGCCGTCCGTTTTCCCGTCCGCGTTTGCAACATAAACAACTTGCCGCGTTCAATCGTGAACTCGATATCCTGCATATCGCGATAGTGGTTTTCCAATATTTTTTTGATGCCCAGCAATTCCTGGTAAATCCGTTTATTCCATTTGGGCATCTCATCGACAGAAACTGGCGTGCGAATCCCGGCGACGACGTCTTCGCCTTGAGCGTTGATCAAGAACTCACCGTAAAATCGATTCTCGCCTGTGGAAGGGTCGCGCGTGAACGCGACGCCAGTCCCCGAATCATCGCCGGTGTTGCCGTAGGCCATCGATTGCACGTTGACGGCCGTTCCCAACAACCCGCGGATATTCTCATGTTGACGGTAGCTAACTGCCCGCGGTGCGTTCCAACTCTTGAAAACAGCTTCGATGGCCAACTCCAATTGCTTGAACGGATCCTGCGGGAACTTCTGCCGTGTGGCCTTTTCATAAATCTTCAAGTACTCGGCGCACAGTTCCTTCATTCCGGAAGCGGGGACATCGGTATCCGCCGCAGCCCGATATTTTTTCTTGATCTTGACAAACGCCGCTTCAAAATGATCGTGATGGACTTCCATGACGACGTCGCCAAACATGTTGATCAAACGGCGGTAGAGATCATAGGCAAACCGTTCGTTTCCCGTAGCCTTGGCGAGACCTGCCACTGACTTGTCCGTCAAACCGAGGTTTAAAACAGTATCCATCATGCCGGGCATCGATGCGGCCGCACCGCTGCGCACGGATACCAATAGCGGATTGTCTTGGTCGCCGAATTTCTTCCCTAATTCTTTTTCGAGAAGAGCCACGTTTTTGCGCACATCTTCCAACAAGCCCGCAGGAAGCTTCTTGCCCTGCTTGTAGTATGCGTCGCAGACCAAAGTGGTAATCGTGAAGCCCGGCGGAACAGGCAAACCCAGCGCGGTCATTTCAACCAGGTTGAACCCTTTGCCCCCCAAAATCTGTTTATTCAGGCCTTGGCCTTCAATTTTGGTGCGTCCAAAGTAATAAACACTCTTTTCAGCAACTGCAGATTTCTTGCTCATCCGGCGAAATTTTCCTGTTATGAAACGCGCGTATCCGAAAGCAGAAATCTATCACCACCGCCAAAACTCGTCAATGAACGGAGGCTTCAAGACGGCGTTCAATGAGTCAACAAGATCCTCACGTCGCCGACATTCGTATGTGTGGGGCCGATATCAATATGGCCACCCAATCGCGCAAAGAAATCGAATGCGTTGTACGCATCCAGATAATGGGCCGGATTAACCCCTTGCTGTTTGACCTCATTTGCCAGCAGGGAATCGCACCAGGCGCCAGCTTTGGATGTGTTTCCATCCTCGCCGTCGGTTCCACCCGATAAAACACAAAACGTCCGGAGTCCGCCAGAGTCCGATTCGGATTGTTTCAGTATCAAATCAAGTGTTTGTAGCACCAGATGCTGGTTCCTTCCGCCGCGACCCGGATGTTGCCCCACATCAATGACGGGCTCGCCGCCGTATATTAAACATTGTAAACGATCCGGGGCCTCGCGAAGTTTTTGCGCCAACCAAAGTGCGGTTGCCCCCACGGACTCCCGCCGATCCGTTTGGAGCGAGGATTGAACTTCATAACCCAGTTGCTGGGCGCACCGCGCCGCCGATTGTACGGCGACGGCCAGGTTGCCGATGATTACGTTCTGTACATCGGCCAGGGATTCCGGTTGACCGGTTGTGGGGTGGGCAATCGCCTGTTGCAGATGTTGCAGCACCGAGGGAGGAATCTCATCGTCGGGGATTTCCAGTTCGCGAAAAACGTCCAAGGCGCTTTGCGGGTCATCCGGCGAGGCAACCGTGGGTCCTGAAGCGATCAAATCCATCGGATCCCCCAACACGTCGGAGATCATTAACGCAATCAGTCGGCCGCCGGTGCGCAACGCCGCCAGGCGCCCACCTTTCACCATACTCAATTGCCGTCGAACCCGGTTTAACTGCGCTATGTCGGCTCGGCGCTGACTGAGCAATTGGCTGACGCGACGTTTGTCTTCGAGCGAAACGCCGGGAACCGGCTGCGCCAACAAGGCCGATCCTCCCCCGGAAATCAAACATATCGCCAGATCGCCTTTGCGCATGGAAGCGACCATCTCGCAAATATGCTGAGTGCCGATGACAACGTTTTGCGTAGGCAAATTCTCTCCCGCAGGACGGGCCGGAAACAAAGTTACACCTTCGAGGGAACCGAGATCGCCGCCTTCGGGAACATTGATCCAACCTGTCACGGACTTGGTCCTGGTGATTTCTGGACCCAACACGTCCAACAGCGCCTTGGCCATGTAGCCGCTTGCCTTCCCCCCTCCGATTACGATCAGTCGCTGGAATTTGCGCAAATCGACGACAAACTTGCCGATCTTCAGGTGTTGTCGATCGATCGAAACGGTTTCCCCAATCAATCGCTCTGCGCGGACCGCATCGACCGAGGCTTGAAAAATGGCTTGCGCATCGTCACGGAGCGACCGAGTCCACGAGAGGGTGGGGCGGGCGGGCGGGGTTTTTGGCTGCGTCTTGCTCATAAGGATGCTGGGGGGTTATCGATCCCGAGTTGTCGCATTTTGCGGTACAGGTTGGAACGGTGCAGTCCCAATCGTTCGGCCGCTTCGGTCATATTGCCGCGCGCCATTTGAATTTGTCGGCGAATCAACTCGCTTTGAAACTTGTCCGTCGCAGCGGCCAGCGTCATTCCATCATACGATGCGCCATCATCCTTTCGCGAAGGCGCAGAAATAAACGGCAACTCGTCACCTGCAATCGTGTCGCCTGGAGCCAGATAAACCAGCCGTTCCATCATATTTCTCAACTCGCGCACATTTCCCGGCCAAGCATGGCTCAACAGACGCTTGCGGGCGGATGCGGATAAACTCGGAGCGCGTCGCCGCACGTTGACCGAGAACAAACGCAAAAAATGCTCGGCCAATTCGATGACATCTTCGCCCCGTTCGCGTAGCGGTGGAATCTCGATGGTCATCACGTTTAATCGAAAGAACAAATCCTCTCGAAACTTACGGTCTCGAACCAACTGTGACAAGTTCTGATTGGTCGCCGCCACCACACGGGACTGAGTCGGAATGGGAGTCGAGCCACCGACGCGCACGACGACCTTTTCCTCCAGAACTCGCAACAGTTTAGCCTGTCCCGCCAGGCTCATGTCTCCTATTTCGTCCAGGAACAATGTCCCTCGGCTGGCCAACTCAAATTTGCCGGGTCGCCGCTGATGGGCGTCGGTAAACGCCCCTTTTTCGTGACCGAACAACTCGCTTTCCAGCAGCGTTTCCGCGATCGCCGCGCAATTGACGGCCACCATCACCTGATCGCGGCGAAGACTCATGTAGTGAATCATCTGGGCTACGATTTCCTTGCCGGTCCCATTTTCGCCGGTAATCAGGATGGCCAGTTCCGTCGGGGCAATCCGCTGAATGGTCTCGCGGATTTTCACAATGCCGGGCGACTGGCCAATGAGATGTACTTGAGATGCTGCCTGATCTGTAATCTGCTGCCGCGATGTGACCAATTGTTCGACACGTCGGCCGTTTTCAATCGCGGCAGCCGCATGAATTGCTAACTCCTGCAAATCCAATTCGTCTTCATCGCTGAAGCGACCGTTTCGCTTGTTAATCAGTTCAAAAGCGCCGATTGTTTTTCCTTGAGAGTCCCGCATCGGAACACACAACAGCGAGCGAGTTTGAAAGTTCAACCGTTGATCGACTTGCCGATCGACCATCGCTTGCTCCACAGCTACATCATCATCGACGCGATGCGTCAGCCCCGTAGCAATGGCTCGCCCCACAACGCCGGCATCGATCGGGATCAACAACTCACCGGATTCCACCCCCAACGCGGGTTTGCCAATCAACAAATTGCGAATGGGATCGATCAAGAAAATACTGGCTCGCTCGGCCTCCAACAGCTGGGTGCTGGATTCGGCTATTTTTTCCAGCAATCGGTCCAAGTCATCCGCTTGAGACCAATGGGCGGAGACATTCAATAAGGCTTGCATCCGATTCGCGCGCCGAACCTGGGCCGAAATCCGCGCTGCGGCTCGGTGAATCAGACTGAAGGCAGCTGCCACGGAAGATAGTTCGTCCACTTGAATGGCCGATTGAGATAACAGCAAACAACCGTCACTCCCCTGCAATGGCAAAGGCGCTGCGGCGGTCGGCTTCCCATCCATGTGACGCGCCAACGGTTGACCGGCGTCCAACACATCACTCAAGAACTCGATCGGCAACGATTGGAGTTCGGAGGTGGTCGCGGACAGTATTCGCCACTGTCCTTTTGTACCTTGCACAATGGCCCAGTGCGGAATTCCACTGATTTGGGCGACGACCTGTATGGCTGCCGTCATGAAAGCGTCCAGGGACATCGGCTGACCGGCTAACTCCGTCCACCGCGGAATGAGTTGGCTTGTCCATTTTCCCTGGGCTGCGATTTCTGCTGGTTTTGTAGCCATGTCGCGGTGCGACCACCCTACTAACTGATGGTTAAATTTCTGTGTAAACTAACAACTTGTTGCATCCATGGTCGGACACGTCGTTCGCGGGTCAGTGCCGTGATTCGATCCGTAAAGCCGTTTCCATGGCCTGCCAGCATGTTTTAAAAAACTGTTTGCAATTCGCCGCCAACAAACGGTGTCCTCGATTCGTAAGCGTAGCCAAATTACCAATATTCGACAATTCTGGGGGAAGAGCTGGATGGGATTATTTGATGGCAAGAAGGGCTTGATAGTCGGAGTGGCCAATGATCGATCGATCGCTTGGGCCATCGCACAACAAATCATGGAACAAGGCGGAGAATGTGGATTTACGCATTTGCCGGATCGCCCGGACGACGAGAAGCAGAAAAGCCGTCGTCGCGTGGAAAAATGTATCGAGGGCTGGCCCCAGGCCAAGTTCTTGGTCCCACTGGACGTTCAGTTTGACGACCAGATCGAGAAAGTCATTGCCGCTACGGCTGAACATTTTGGGAGCATCGACTTTTTGCTCCACTCGATTGCATATGCCGATCGGACAGATTTGCAACGCGAAACAATTTTGACCAGCCGCGATGGATTCCGGATGGCAATGGACATCAGCGTGTATAGTCTGATTTCACTGTGCGCGGCAGCCAGAAGGATCCTCAACGATCGTGCGGCAGTGGCTACGATGAGCTACTTTGGCGGTGAAAAATGCGTTCCCGGGTATAATGTGATGGGCATCTGCAAAGCAGCACTGGAAGCGGCAATGCGCTACATGGCGTTCGACCTGGGGCCGCGCGGGATCCGCGTGAACGCACTTAGCGCTGGTCCGTTGAAGACTTTGGCCGGAAGTGCGGCTGGCGTCGGCGACATGCAATTCCTGTATGAGCACGTGGCTCCTTTAGGCCGCAATATCACCCACGAGGAGGCGGGGCGCGTGGGGGCGTTTTTGCTTTCCGACCTGTCCGATGGCATCACCGGTGAAGTCCTGCATTTGGACGGTGGCTACAACGCCATGGGCACGCCGGGACGAATGCTGGATTTGATCGAATTTCGGGGTAGCCAATTGGCCGCAGGAAAAGCCTGAGCCATAAAGCGAGTGACGATGTGCGAGTTGATCGAAGGACCTGCGTTCGGCAAGATTTTGCCAGTTTGTGGAAAAATCTAGGGAATATTCCGACCGGGAAAATGGTCTTCCACGTTTAGTCGCCAAAAACCCCTTCCTGACGGGTGCATCCCACGGGAACGGCTGGTAAGATAGTGTCGTCCTATGTACACGTCGCGCAGAGTGCATCGCCACGGCGTCGACCGAATTTGAATTATCTAATCGATTGGAGAAATGTTGGCTATGGTTGCGAGTTCTGGCTTTGCAATGCGAATCACAATCTTGATCATCATCCTGCTGGCGGTGACCGGATTGTTTGCGTATGACCGGTATGTGATGGTTCCCAAGGGTGAAAAAATCATCGACCAATTAGGGGTGCTTTCAACAAAGCCCAAGGATTCAGTGGGCCGTGCCGAAGTCCAAGCTTTGGTCGGCTCCCGCCCTGTGAAATCGACACCCGTGGAAGGGACTGAATTGGTGATCGAAGAATACCGGATGCCCCGCGTTTTGCCATTTCAACAAGGGACGCCAGTGTGGGTTATTTTCAAGAACGCAAATCTTTACAAGTTCTCAACCGAGGAGCAGACGCCGGACAACGTAGTGCCCAAGGTAACACGCGGTGAGTTTGATCCAGATAACATTCCGTTTGTGCTAGGTGGCTCCGGCGGGCCTCCACCGAACCGCGGCAATAATGACGAACAAGGTGAAGGCGACGACTCGTCCGATGCAGACGACAAAAAAGATGACCAAGAAAAAGCTGAAGATGAGGACGATCAATCAGGAGATAAGGTTGGTGACGGCGAACAAACTCAAGAAAGTGACGCTGACCAAGATCAGGAAAAAGGGGACGGGGACGGAAAATAACGTTCTGCCGATTTAAGTTTGATAGTTTAATTGCGATCACACGCGCTGTCTCGGCGCGTGTTTTTTTATCGGTAATTGCATCCCTCTGGCTGAACCAACCAGTTTTTTTGCCAGCCGAATGCCCGGGCAAAAACTGGGACTGGGAGCTACGATTTTGGCTTGGCCCGCTTTGTTGATTTGGGCCGCCGCCGACGTGAGTTGCTGGACAGCGCGGCCAGTCGGCTTTGAAATCGATCGCGAAGCGCCACCAAACAGAATTCGCGGCGATTGAAGGCCAACTGCCGGGTTTTCACAACGCCAAATCCCCATGACTTGACGCGCTCCCGATAGGCATCAATCTGGGCAGCGAACTTCCAATCGGTGAGTTTCAGGGTCAGCCCGATTCCCACAAATTTAGCCTGGCGGCTCCCCACCAGGTCCTCCACCGCAGCCAATGTGTAACTCGGGGCCACATTCAAATCGGCAAACAGCCAACGAGCGCCACGCAGTTGGCTATGGGGCACTTCTCGGCTACGCATGCGCAAATGAGTCAAACCGGGCGACTTGACCAGCTCTGGCTCAAGCTCCGCGGGATCGATGGCCAACACACGGGCCCCCTCTTCCAGCAGGCGTTGCGCGGCTCCTCCTGGTGCGCTGCCCAACTCGATACACAGGTCTCCGTTTCGCACGGGGATTTTTCCCCACAACAACGTCTCCGCCATTTTATAATAGGCTCGACTCACAACGTCACATCGCACAACCTGAGGAGGCACTCCACCTGGCCATTGCTGCACCGCGACAACTGGGCGATGCCAGCCGATCCACCATTCTTGGGGTGTCACCAAGGCGACATCCAACACGATTGCGCCAGACTTAGCAATTCTATTTACAGGCAGTTTGCGCCCGGACTGAACTGCAAATTGATCTCGGATGAGCATCCCAATCTGTTGTGCCAGCGGCGTCGTGAAAGGTTCATACCCACGGTCGCCTGGCACGGCCGTATCTCGCTGCCAGACATGAATCGCTTGGGGTGAAAGCTGCGTCGCAATTTGGGCCGCACGGCGCGCCATCTCAATTCCGTCCGTTCCGACTAATCGTTCCATGGAGTGCCCCCAAGTCCGGGCAAACGTAGATTCCAAAACGAAGGAATCTCCTTCTTTTGCAGATAGGCCAGTCTTGAAGGTCAGAAATCCGGGGCGAGAAAAGGCTAGCTTCCAATCGGGTTGCTGACGGAGAATCTCTTGTTTGCAAACGGATTCCGCCCCGGTTTGGCAAACGATGAAGATGAATGTGGCCACAGCAAGTATCGATCATTCCCAATGTTAATCAGCCACTGTATGAAAGGCTGAATATCATACCGTGCCAGTCGAGCGCTGATTCTAACACGAAAACTCAGGTCGCAACACGGCTGCGCGCCGATACAAGAAAATTGCGCGATGTGGGCCAAAGTTATACCGTGATCATCGTTGAAAACTAGTTTCCTCACTGAATGGCCAAGGTGGCTACTCAAAATTCGATTCGTTTTCCGATAACATGTGTGGCACGTTGAGCCGCTGGTCAGCGGCCAGATAGATTGAGGAGGGTACAACTCATGTCGTTGTTTTCTGGTTTAGAACACGTTGTCCGGGAGAATGAGCCACTTGCGCCCTATACGACCCTTCGCCTTGGTGGAGTCGCAGAATATTTCGCCGAGCCCACTTCGATTGATGAGCTTTCCGAGATCATCCAGCGCGCGAAAGAAAACGAAATGCCCATTCGATTGATCGGAGGAGGATCAAATATCCTGGTTCGCGACGAAGGAGTTCCGGGCATGGTCCTTCAATTGTCGGCCCCTGCGTTTGGCCAATTGGTGATCGAAGGAGAGCTCGTCACCGTAGGCGGTGGCGTCAGTTTGCCCCATTTCGTTTCGGCTACCGTTCGTGAAGATCTCGCAGGAGCCCACCATCTGGTTGGCATTCCAGGCACCGTAGGTGGCGCCTTGCACGCTAATTCGGGGACAGGCGGTCACGACATTGGTCGCTGGCTCATTCGCGCCGCAGTCGTGACTCGGAGTGGCCAATTTGCGATTAGAGAATCGGACGCATTGTCTTTCTCTTATCGATCTAGCAGCCTAAATGAGTTGGCAATCATCGAGGCCACTTTTCGATTCCCTCGCGATACAGCGGGCGATTTGACGCGCCGCTTGCAGAAATTGTGGATTGTCAAACGCAGCCAACAGCCTCTCATCGGCGATCCTTGTGCGTATGTATTCAAGAACCACGGCGGTGAACCGGCCGGCGAACTAATTGAACGTGCGGGCCTGAAAGGGACACAAATGGGAAAAGTCGAGCTATTTGACCGCAACCCTAACTTCTTCGTCGCCCATCCAGGAGCGAAATCTGCCGACGTCCTCCGCCTCATCGACCTCGTCAAAAGCCAAGTCCAAGAGCGTCTCTCCATCGACCTCTCCCTCAGCCTCGACCTCTGGTAACCCCCACCAATAAGGACAGGCATTATCCTGTTGACAGGGTTGGTGGGGTCTG
>DAOLCX010000021.1:0-10696 GCA_035327685.1 Pirellulaceae bacterium
CGGATCGAACTGCGGTTCACCAGCTCGCGCCAACCGCCAGCGATCGATCGCTGAGGCCAACCAACCAACTCCCAAAATCGTGCCGACAACCATGAGCGATGTAAGTTTCCCAGATCGAGCAGGATGCAACCCAGTATGACCAGCAAGAAAACTGCCCACACGATGGGATACAAGGAACGTCCCGTTTATTCAAATCGAGCTTGCTCGCCTGACGCTGCCGGTGCAGATACCTGCAGACGGCCAGATATCCATGAGCAGCGATGGCGCGCGGCTGGAAACTCCTGCCGCGCACCGTGACGAATGCAATTACTCACTGCCATTTAAACCCCCGCTAGGCATCGATCCAGGTGCCCGGCTCGAATGACAATGCGAAGCGACACTGATGCGGAGCGACACGACCCAACCACCATTGCCAACGGGCAATCAACGGCAACGTCTTGCTCCAAGCTTCGATGGTCGAGCGGATTTGCTTTACCGACAACAGCGATTCGTTGTCGATCTCGTCCAGCACATCCACACAGCCGGCTGGCAATCCGCACATCAACAGGGACGTGGCATAGTTGATTTGCCAACTGATCGGGATAGGACTGCGCATCCACGTACATCCCGGTTGTAATACCAACCCTCGCATCAACGCCAAGGCCTCGTGGGCCTGGCCCATGCGCATCAGACATACCGCGCGGAGATTCACCACTTCCGGTGCGGAGCCCATGGTTTTGAGTAACCGAAACGCCTCCTCGTGGTTGCCCGATTCGAGCGCGCGAATTGGGGCCATCAAGCTGACTTCGGTTCCCGTTCCACGTTGGTTGTTGGCAGACGAATGGCGGTGCCGATCAACGGCGACCTGATGTTCGACCTGATGTTGCAGATGTTGTACAGTGTTCATAAATACGTCCTTTTGTGTTGATTTGAGTTCAAAGGGCTGCGCTCCGACCGACAGAGTGATTCCGCAGCGCGAAAAACAAGACACGAATACATGAATTCCCACAGCGAACGGGCTCATAGAACCCACTGTTGGACAATCCTCTAAAGACGCCGATGGGCAGTAACCCGCGGCCAGGATGAGATGATTAGATGAGCAACATCACATGTTGCGCAAACAGAGAGCAATCGTTGGCAATGTTGGGCAAACAAACATCGACCCAGTGGCCGGCTCTGTTTTTCCACAGCAGGCAGGCTAACTCGCCATAGCCTGTCCCAAGCAGTGCGAGACGTTCGGGGTTTGGAATTGCAAAAACCGTTGCGGTCGCACCACTTAAGTCGGCCGCATCGGGTGCGGGAAGTTCTGGACTGGACGACACAGAACTGTTCGTGTCGCTCATGATGAGCTGGCCATTTAACATCCTGGCATCGCAAGGCAAACAGATTGATCGATGATGGTGCGCCAAAGACGACGCAAAAAGCAACGCCAACAGAACGGCCAGAAATACCGGTCGTGGCGACAAGAAACGCTTAATGATTCGCAAAAGACTGTTCACGAAAATCAACTTTAACCAAAACAGGTTCCTCAGCCTGGAGCCAAATATTACCGTCGCATTTTCGTGATGCAGACGCGGTGAATGGCCAAACCGACGATTCCTGTTCATTCAGTGTACGCATGCGGTACGATGCTGGATAGCGAACCGTTTGAATTATTTTCGGCGTTTTGCTGGGGGGAAGATCAAGCGTGCACAAAAATAGTGTAAAAAGTATGGGGTACGGGGCCAACGTGTGTCAGTTGCGGCAACCGGTGACGTGATGTTAGAGGAAAACAAGCCGCCATTCGGCACAAATTCCGTTGTGGACGGAGAGGCTGTTAAGGGACCGAGTTGAACGAGGGATGCAATGTTAATGAATGTTCGTGTAAATCTGAGAGCAATGGCCAGCGCCATGATAGCTGGCTGGATTTCCATGTCAGGTGTTTTCGGTAACGCAAGCGAGGATGCAATGCAGAGCAGCGAATCAACAGGCGTCGTGGCAGAATCAACCAGTCCTTGGCGGGAATCGATCGAGATCGCAGGCTGGAACGAAGACAATCCATTTTTTGTGCCCAGTGAACTCCCGTTCCAAGCCCCTGACTTTACCAAGATTTCAATCGAGCATTTTCTGCCAGCCTTTGAAGCAGGAATGGCCGAGCACTTGAAGCAGATTGAAGCGATTGCCGATCAAGAATCGTCGCCCACCTTCGAAAACACGTTGACCGCCATGGAATTGTCCGGCTCGACCTTGACCCGTGTCCAACGTGTCTTTTTCAATCTGACCGCGGCCCATACGAATCCAGAGATTCAAAAAATCCAGGCCGAAATCGCCCCGCGGTTAGCCCAGCACGCCGACAACATCTCGCTCAATCCAAAACTGTTTGCCCGCATCCAGTCGCTCAACGCGCGGCGCGACGATGCGGAATTCGATGCCGAGCAACGACGTTTGATCAAAGAGACGTATGAACGATTCGTTCGAGCCGGTGCAATGTTGACGCCGGAACAGAAGGCGCGAATTCGCGAGATCAACCAGGAGCTGTCTTCATTGGGAACCAAGTTCGAAGAAAACCTGTTGCAGATTACCAGGGAACGATCGGTGGTCGTGGACAACCGCGACGAGCTGCGGGGCTTGAGTGATGCCCAAATTGCAGCGGCTGCGGAACTGGCGAAGCAACGTGGGCACGAAGGCAAGTTCGTGTTGTCGATCACTAATACGACGCGGCAACCGGTGCTGGTTTCGCTGGAGAATCGGGATTTGCGGCGGCGCGTGTGGGAGGCTTCAGCCTATCGGGGCTTGGGGCGAGACGGGGGAATCGACAATCGGCCGCTGGTCTTGCAATTGGCTCGTCTGCGCGCCGAGAAGGCGTCCATTTTAGGCTACTCGAATCATGCGGCTTATGCATTAGAACCCCAAATGGCCAAACAGCCTGAAGCGGCATTGGCCATGCTGATCAACATGGTTCCCGACGTGGTCGAGAAAGTGCACCGCGAAGCGGATGACATTCGCGCCATGCTCCGCGCTGATGGGATCGAAGACGATGTCCAAGCCTGGGATTGGGAGTATTATGCCGAAAAGGTCCGGTCCGACAAATACGCGATCGATCAGAGTGTCGTGAAGCCTTACTTTGAATTGAACAGCGTTTTGCACAACGGAGTGTTTTATACGATGAACAGGTTGTTCGGCATCCAGTTCGTGGAGCGCGACGATATCCCGGTGTATCATCCCGACGTGCGGGTGTTCGACGTGCTAGAAGCCGACGGAACGCCGATCGGGCTGTTTTACGCCGACTATTTTGCGCGCGATTCCAAACGCGGCGGGGCATGGATGAATTCGTTCGTGGTGCAATCGCATTTGTTGGACCAGCGACCAGTGATTGTCAACGTCTTGAATGTCCCACCACCGGCAGCCGGCCAACCGGCATTGTTGACGTTTGACGAGGCGGTCACCATGTTCCATGAAATGGGGCACGCCGTTCACGGTTTGTTTTCAGACGTCCGTTACCAGTCTCTGGCGGGGACGGCCGTGCCGCGGGACTTTGTTGAGTTTCCTTCCACATTCCAAGAAGATTGGGCGATTGATCCCACGGTGCTGCGAAATTACGCGCGGCATTATGAAACGGGTGAGGTGTTGCCTCAAGAACTGTTGGAGCGTTTGCTGGAGGCCAAGACGTTCAACCAGGGGTTTGACACGCTGGAGTATTTGTCGGCTGCTCTATTGGACCTGGCCTGGCATTCGCTGGCGGTCGATGAAATCCCGGATGATGTCGAAGAGTTCGAAGCGCAGTCGCTGCACCATTTTGGCGTCGATTTGCCGATGGTGCCGCCGCGCTACAGGACGGCCTTTTTCGCTCACGTCTGGCCGGGCGGCTACTCGGCCAGCTATTATGCGTATATGTGGAGTGAAGTCCTGGCGGCGGACGGTTTCCAGCACGTGCAGCAAAACGGAGGCTTGAGTTCGGTGAATGGCGACGCCTTTCGCCGCGCCGTCCTCTCGCGCGGAGGGAGTGCCGAGCCGATGGAGTTGTACGTCGAATTTGCCGGTCGGCCGCCGCAAGTCGATGCGTTGCTGATCCGTCGCGGTCTGAAATCGCGGAACGAGTAACCCCGTGGGGCACACGAGGTGCGTGCGCAGTGATTAACGACCTTGCAGAACAATGTTCCTCAATGGTACATCTTGCAACGGGCTTAATTCGACTTGCGTGGACGGCCCAAGAACCGTGTGCCGACTTTGTGAACCGGACATGAACATAGTGATATTGGAGTAGGAATCGATGTTGTACATGAATCGGCTGGCGTTTCACTTGTTTTTGGCGTTGAGTGTCCTGGTCGGATATGCGGGCCAAGTCACCGCGCAATATTCTGGCAGCCACGAGGTCCCCGATGTGTTGCGCACTGGGTTTGATTCGATCACACCGGAGCAATCGCGCGAGTGGTTGTCGCTGTTGGCGGGTCCATCGTTTGAGGGCCGCGGCACGGGCCAAGTAGGCTATACCAAGGCTGCCCATTGGGTGGCCGGCAAATGTGCCGAATGGGGATTGGAACCGATGGGGGATGGCAACACCTACTTTCAATTGCTACCCATGAAACAGCTGACTCTCGATCCGAGCCAATCGAAGGTGCTTGGCCCCAACGGATTGGCCTTCGATGTGGAAGGCAATCTGGGGCTAGAGCGGTTTGCGGATCAAGGGCTAGTGACTGGAAATGTCGTGGTAATGAGGTTTGCGGGCGACGTTCAACAATTGGACGAGAGCCTGTCGCTGCGCGACAAGGTGGTGATCTACGTGGCTGACGAGGCAGCCCAGCGCCGCGTGCCGTTCTTGATCGCTCGGCAAGGCCCGGCGGTGGCGCTCCGCGTGGTCGATGATACTCCCCAGTCGAGCAGCCAATTGATCCAGCCCGGAGGACGGAGCCGATCGACCAGCATTTCGGGGACGATCTCCCGCACTGCGGCCAATACGCTGGTGGAAGCCTTGGGCGGAAATCAGGATTGGTTGACATCTCCGTCAGAGCGCTTTGCGATTCACGAAACGAATGGAGACGTTACGTTGCAATTGATGTTTCGCGAACAATCGGCTGGCGTTCCGAACGTGGTCGCCTGGTTGGAAGGGACCGACCCGGAACTGCGCCATGAATATCTGGTGATCGGTGCCCACCTGGACCATCTGGGGAATCGTGGCGGCAGCATTTATCCAGGTGCCGACGATAACGGGTCCGGCTCGACGGCGGTCCTGAACATTGCGCGAGCCCTGTCGCTGAATCCGGTGAAGCCCAAGCGGAGCGTGTTGTTTATCTGGTTCGCTGCCGAAGAGATCGGGCTGGTTGGTTCACGATATTTCGTGAACAATCCGACGCTTCCGCTGGAGAACATGATTTGCATGTTGAACATCGATATGGTGGGCCGGAATGAAGAAAAGCCCGGTGAGTCCGCCGACGAGAATATCGACACGATCCATCTGATTGGCAGTCGCCGCGGCGACCCGACGTTGCACGATGTGATCATCGAAGCCAATCAATACATCAACTTTGTGTTCGAATATGACGAAGAAGGAGTATTTGGACGCAGCGATCAGGCGAGCTTTTTTGCGCAAGGAACATCGGTTGCGTTCCTTTTTGGCGGGTTTCATCCGGCCTACCATCAACCGGGGGATTTACCAGAGAAGATCAACTACGACAAAGTTGCCGCCGCCGCCAAGTTGTTTTATTTGACGATTTATTTTGCGACCGAACGCGGCAAATTTACCCCGCCCGGCAAACCGGCGGACGAAGTTGGGCAATGAAATACCGACCGGCAATTCTGCACGTCGGGGGCTGGGTCGCAATCGGACTGACGATTGCGGTCGGTGCTTGGGTTCGAGTGCTGGTGGCCGTGCATGATCCGCTGTGGCTGGATGAACTGCACACGAGCTGGGTCATCATCGACGATTGGTCGGATGTCGTCGAACGCGCTGCGCAAGGCCACCAGACGCCTATCTATTTTTTCGTCGTCAAGTTGATCAACGACTTGTGTGGCCATACCGAATGGAATTTGCGTGTGTTATCCGTGGTTTCCGGGACGGCATTGATGGGTGTCGCCGCTTGGCTGACATGGCGCTTTACCGCGTCGCGATTATCAGCCTGGTTAGCGGTCTTGTTAGTGGCCATTGATCAGACGTCAATCTTTTACGCCAGCGAAGCCAGACCCTACGCGCTGCTGCAACTGTTGGCACTGCTTCAAGTTGGTTGGTTGTTTGAACGCGTGTTGTTTGTTGGTTGGCCGAGCTTGACGGCGTTGACGAATTTGGGTTCGAGGCAGGCAGCCGCCATGCCTGCAACAAGCGATTCGCCACCGACGACGATGGACGAATCTTGGGGAATAAACCGACGCAAACGCCCGACTATTTTCTTTTGGTTGGCATTCAGTGCCTTGTCGGCCGTTTTGGTGTTTGTCCATCCCACTGCCCTGCTGCTGTTGGCGGCTGAGGTACTTGTCGTATCCGGGTTCGGTCTTGTATCGACGGCCTATTCGAGGATGGGTCGCAAACGATCGATTTACAGAACCGGTGGTCAGGATTGGTTGTGGGTCGGACTGTGTTTGGTGCCGCTGATGGCAGTATCGTTTTGGCTGCTGCCGGGCCGGGCCGATACGTGGCAAGTTCGTTACCTTTGGTCCGACATTACGGATGTCGGCGCCTTGTTGACTGGCGATCTGTTGACGCTGGCGTTTGTTGGCGCGGTGTCCTGGTTATTGTGTTTCATGGTCTGCGGATTCCAGCCGCGCCGATTATATCCGCACATTTCCATCGCGGTGTTGCTTTTCTTGCTGTTTGCGTTCGTCACTGGAATGGCGGCGGGTTTTGACGATTGGGGAATTGCACCGCTGGCATTCAGTCGCTATACGGTGGTGGCCTTGGGCGCGGGTTGGATGAGCGTCACGATGGTGGCGGCGATCCGTGTTAGTCGCGTATGGATGCGAGTCGCCTTCGCGCTGCTAGTATTGTTCATGGTTCCGTACAATGTGTTGCCACGCATGCAAGGAGGTGAGTGGTACGAAGAGAAGTCCATACCTTGGATTTTTGCTCAAGTAGTATTTCAACAACCTGATTGCTGGCGGATGCGGTTTGAGGACTGGAAATCAGCTCGTGATGAGATTGAGCGGATTCGAAACCGCAATGATGTTCCCGTGTTGTTGTTGGCCAACTTGCTGGAAAACAAGTTGCTGGATGGGGGGCACGAACTCACGCCGTCCCAGCGACAATCATTATTGGATTATTTGCAATTTCCGCTCAAAGGGATCTACGGGTTGGAAAATCCCCGGCATATATCTGCCGACATCATGCAATTGAGAAATCGGCTGGCACAGGATACTCATCGATTCGAGGAGCAGGATGATTCGTGGGCATTTGACTGGCTGATTGTGGTCGATCGGCCCCACGACGGGGACGTATTCAACGTTCGTGATCGAGTACAATCTCAAGCTCACGGAGTCTGGGATTTGTTTCCACAACCTGGCGTTAGAGCGGCATACTCGAATTCGGAAAATCGAGTGTCGGAATTTGAAGGGATTAGGGTTTCAACGGTTTGCGCCAGGATCCCTTTTGGGTTGTAACTCGACCGCCAGATTCGAGAATTCGTTGAGTGCCCGCTGCGGAGAGAAAAGCTCAAGAGAATCGGTAAGCGGTTTTCCATTGAACAGCGAAACCACCAATTCCGCAAAGACCGGTGCCAGTTGTAAACCATGGCGAAACAGCGCGGTCGCCACGACGCAGTTCTCAATGCCGGAAAGACGACCCAGATAGGGCAACCCGTCAAAACTGGCTGGCCGTAAACCGGCCCAACTGCGGACCATCCGGTCGGGGCTGAGGGAACCGTGTAACTCGACGGCAAACTGTTGTAACCGCTGGATTTCTTCAACCGTCGTGGAGCAATCAAAACCCACTTCCTCTACGGTCGCACCGACCAGCACATGACCGTCTTGCCGCGGCACGATATAGCGGTTGCCGTCATACAGAATGCGTTCAGCCAACAGGCGTTCGAGCCGGTACAATAACATCTGTCCACGCACGGGCGCAACGGGCAGATGAATACCGCACGGTTCAAGCATTCGTTGCGTCCAGGCGCCAGCACACAAGCACAGATGATCGGGCTCAATTGGCTTCTGTCCCGGTGCGATGACGGCCAGGCGATTACCGCGACGTATCAGATGGGCTCCTTCGGACAACTGGGCTAACTGGCCTCCGCGCAGGTCAATCGCTTGCCGCAGAGCCCGGAGGTGTCTGGGATTGCGGACTTGGCGTTCATCGGGGACATACACCGCGCGTAGGACACGACCGAGAGGGTCAAAGCCGGCCCCAAACGTCTGGGTCAACTCATCGGGTTCTGCCCACCGCGCTTCGACGCCGTTGTCGTGCCATTCCAGAAGCGAACCAGCCAGTGCCGCTAAATCGCCGCGCGACCGCGCCACGTGATAACCGCCGCAACGGCGATATTCATTGTCGATCCCCGTTTCCATCAACAAATCGTGCGACCAGCGTTCATAGAGTTCGTTGCTTTGCCCGCAGAGCCGATCCAGAGGGTGGCTGGCACGTCGGGGATGGGCGGCGGTCAGCAATCCGGCCCCAGCCCAGGAGGCTTGTGTTGGGACCTGGGCTCGGTCAAGAACCTGGACTCGCCAACCCGCGCGGAGGGCTGCATAGGCCGCGGATAGCCCCATGATCCCGCCGCCAATGATTGTTAGTGATTTATCCATTGATTGAATCTGTTTGGAATACGTTCGACAAAATAGCCGTAGTCGTTTATCTTTCATCCAGGAAGCGTGGATACGTCTCGCGGAACGAGTTGAGTGCCTTTTGCTTCCGAAACGGGTGAATGATCTTCCAGAAGAACGTTAGACCGATTGCCGAATTTGTGTATGTCAGATGTCAGCAGCAAGGACTTACTGGAAGCGCTGCGGCGCAGCCAACTTATCGGCGATACTCGGCTGAAACAGATTGTAGCCGAATGCCGTCCCTCGGCGGACAACAAATTGCCTGACCTGGAACAACTTTCCAAATTCCTGCTCGCATCCGGCGATGTCACTGCCTGGCAGCTCGATAAGCTGCGCGCTGGAAAACATCGCGGCTTTTTCCTCGGCCAGTATAAATTACTCAAACTTCTCGGCGCAGGGGGAATGAGCACCGTCTATTTGGCCCAGCACAAACTGTCAGGGCATCATCGGGCGATCAAAGTTTTGCCCAAACAACGGGCCGCCGACAAGAGTTATCTGGAGCGGTTTTATCGGGAAGGCCGGGCGGCGGCCAGCTTGAATCATCCGCATATCGTCCGTATCTACGATCTGGCCAGCGAAGGTGAATTGCACTACATGGTCATGGAGTATGTGGACGGAATGGACTTGCACCAAAAGATCAAACGCGAAGGGCCGATGAATTATGACCTGGCCCTGGACTGTGTGCGGCAAGCGGCGGAGGGGCTGGCGCAAGCCCATTCCCAGAACATCGTTCACCGCGATATCAAGCCGGCCAATTTGTTGATCAACGCACAAGGGACCGTCAAAATTCTCGATCTGGGATTGGCGTTGATGCGCGAAGAGACAGAGTCGCTGACGCTGCTGCACAACGAGCGAGTCATGGGGACCGCTGATTTTCTGGCTCCGGAACAAGCGCTCGACAGCCACAATGTCGATCCGCGCGCTGATATTTACAGTCTGGGTTGTACGCTGTACTACTTGCTCACCGGCCATCCACCTTTCCCGACGGGGACGATTCCTCAGCGGATCGCCGCTCACCAGTCGCGCGAACCGTCTCCCATCCGGCTCGACCGTCAAGACTGTCCCGAACCGATCGCTGAACTGGTGGCGCGGATGATGCGAAAAAAAACAGAAGACCGTTTTCAATCTTGTCAGGAGGTGGTTGCGGCGATTCGGCAATTGGCAAAAGGTAGATCAGAACTGCGCATATCCAATTTGCCATCAGTTGCGACGGGTGTTCTGGGCGCTGAGGGAACCCGGACGGTCGAATCGGTGAGACCACAGATTAAGGTTCGTCGCAAAAAGTCTTCAGTCCGGACGTCTTATGCAGTGATTACACTTGCCGTCGCCGTTATGTTTGTGCTGTTGGTGTTGTTGGTGTACTTCTTCAGTGGTTAAGATATATGGTGTCTCGACCTTAAGGAGAATCTATGTTCCGTTTGTGTTTGGTACTGTACGTGGCAGTCAGTGTTTCGATGGTGGCTGAGGCCCAGGACCCCGAACTGACGCGCGGCGAACGCAATACACTGCGCGCCATCAGCGACGACCTGGATCGCGTCGAACGGTTGATTCGCCAGCGGCGGTTTGATCAGGCGGCGCGCAGTTACCAGGAAGCTAATCAGAAATTGGGGCGGGCACCGGCTGATATGTCCGATGGGCTGCGCGCGGAGTTGGAAAAGCAGCGCGAACGGCTCATGGGAGCTCACGCCGAATTGACCAAAGCCGAATGGACAGTGCCTGAGCCTGTCGCCGTACCTACCGCCGGAGGTGAACCAATCAGTTTTTCCAAGCTGGTTGTACCGATCCTGGTGGAAAAATGTGGCCGGTGTCATGTTTCTGCTGCACGCGGACAATTCAGTATGGCGACCTTCAACGCGCTGATGGCTAGCCGACATGTCGATCCGGGGCAGCCCGCCGCGAGTAATTTGATCCTGGTGATCGAAACGGGAGACATGCCGCGCGGCGGTGGGACTGTGGCTGCAGAGGAATTGGACTTGCTGCGCCGCTGGATTGCACA
>DAOLCX010000022.1:0-10581 GCA_035327685.1 Pirellulaceae bacterium
CCACCACCGCACCATCCAATACACGCAGGCTCCGCTCGACTTCGGCAGTAAAATCGACATGCCCAGGCGTATCCAACAAGTTGACGTGAACGTCTTTCCAATCAAATGTCACGCAGGCGGCATAGATCGTAATCCCGCGTTCGCGCTCTTCCTGGTCGTCATCGGTCGTCGTCGTTCCTTTGTCGACCATCCCCATGCGATGTTTGGCCCCACTGAGGAATAACATTCCCTCCGTCACCGTTGTTTTTCCGGCGTCGATATGGGCAATAATGCCGATGTTTCGAATTTGCTCAATGCGTCGCGACATAGTTCGAATATTCTAGGAAACACCAACCATTTGAAACAGGTGGCTGAACTTGCCGCGCTTGGCAGCGGAGGAAAGAAGGATCGCTCAGGAAGACATTGTCTCCCTGATGTCGAGCCAACCATGAGGTCCTAACGACTGTCTCAGGTCCAGAGAAAAGCTGGGTCCCGCAGGCAGACTCTAAGCAACTTGAAAAAAACGTAACCGTTCACGATAGATAGAGTGCGTGGAGCAGGTCGATCGACAATACACGTCAGCTTGGACGCACCGATCTGCGATACTCACAGGGTTTCGATCTACAGCAAGACGACTTGCGGAACGCACCAAAACCAAGGTTGGCCATCAATACCGTGATCGGTTACAAAAAACACGCAGGCCTGCGCTGTCCCGATGTGTCGGGACAAGTCAGGCCTGTAGGATTCTGTTCCTGACAACTGCGCAAAAAAAAGTTCCCAGCCGGTGAACATCCCGCTCGAGCGGACGATCCTCACAGGCAGGAAACCTTGGCCACATCAGAGTGGCTTTGCTCAGCTAACGAATCCCTTGCAATAACCGCTCTCTTCGCTCTTGCAGACGGCGCCATTCGATTTCAGAACGCTTCAATTCATCCTGCATGGCTTCAAGCGAATCTCGGCGCTGGATTTCGATCTGTTGCAACTCTTCCACTCGTTTTTGCAATTCGGCAATCGTTCGCTCCAACTCTTCACGCTTGGCGGCATCGCGCGGCAACTCCTGTTCGGCGTTCGCTAGTTCCCCCGGCAACGCGTCCAATCGCTGGCGACGCTCCGCAATCATCGCTTCTAACTCCGCTAATTCCTCGCGGAACACCTCTCCGGGAGCCAACTGGCCCGTCAGCAGTCTTTCCACGGCCGGGACCACGACTTCCATGGGGAGAGCATACGTCGCCACTCGCCCCGCACGTGAAATGTTGATGCCCACGATCTGTCCATCCATATCCACCAACGGACTCCCACACTGATTGGCCTGCAGACCCGAATCGTGTTGAAAGGCCAACGGGTAACTCATTTTGCGTCTCGTCAGTGTGCTCCCCATGCGCTCTTGCGGGTTTTCGGCCGAGTTACTATCGATTTCCTCGGCGCTCGACAACACAACTCGGACCGTGATTTCCTTGTCCAAACGCAAGATCGTGATTTGTACCGAATCGCCGGGCTCAAACGTGGCCAAGACCTTCCGCAATGTCGCCGAGTCAGGAGTGGGCGAATCGCCAATGCGAATAATAATGTCGTTGACCATCAAATCCGCATTGTCTGCCGCCGACTTGGCGGTCACATCTCGAATCCGCACACCCTTCTCGTGGTCGTCCTGAAAGATTCCCAAACGAGCCTGAGCCGCCGCAATCTTCCGTTGAAAGACGCTGACCACTCCCAGCGATATCGGTTTCGGATCCACCGCAACGCTGGCCAACCATCGACCGATGGGAGGGGCAGGAGTCGGCCTCAACTCGGCAGAAGGCAACGGAAAATCAGCCTCGATCTTCAACATCGCCAAATCGGTCAACTTATCAACTCCGAACACAGTCGCAGGGACGCGCACACCGTTCGGCAATTGGCATTCCAACGGCAACTTCAACTCGCTGGCTTTGGTCAAAATCATCCCGTTGGCACCAATCACTAAACCAACAGCCACCTGTTTGCGGTTGCTGTACAAACGGACGGTCGAGGCGGAAGCGGAACCGACACTCGGTGAAAACAGCTCCACCATCTCCGGAGCCAGCCGAGAATACTTGCGCAGGCTTCGCAACCCGCGAACAAACTGTTCCATGGTGTTTTCGTTAACATCAATCTGATTCTCAGCATTTTGCGGTTCGTCGGGCACCGCATCTTGCTGCGGTGCATCAACCGACTCTGCAACCGATTCGACTGGAGGTGCCTCGTCTTGATACGCCGCCAGGTTTCCCAGCGCGGGGGCTGGATCGCCAAACAGCAACGCCAGCCCGATCACCGACAAGACAAAACGATAAACACAATGGCGCAGCGAGAATTCAGTCATGGCAGCTCGGTCATCCATTTCAAAACTAATTGGCCCCAACTTCGACTTCAAATTCAAGTTCTTGGCCGTCTCGGTCCACAACGATCGTGATCACTTGCTTGACGCGCAAGCGAGCAAACGCGCGCTCCAAGTCAGACTTGTTCTCGATCTCCCGGTTGTTGGCCCGAACCACCACATCACCCTCCAACAAACCGGCTTTTTCCGCAGGACTGTCGGGGTCAACTTTTTGAATCTTGTTTGTGGATTCCAACATCGTGATTCCGATATAGGGGCGTGGGGGCGCGCCGACAAACTTGCCGTCCACCAACTCGTCCCAATCATTGGAAAATGTATCGATAGGGACATGGATGTTGTCCCACAAGTTGCTGCTGATCCGACTATGGATGCCGACCACCCGCCCTTCAAAATCAACCAATGGACCGCCAGAATCTCCACCGACTAACACGCAATCAGTCTTCATCATCCCGGCCGTGCTGACCAACAACCTTCCGACCCGCAGCACTAGACCTCGACTCTCGTCGATTCCTCCGGGATGCCCAATCGCGATCACCCATTGACCTACTTTCAATCCGCTTGACTCACCGACGTCCAAGTAGTCGTATTCACCGGGGTCTTCAATTTTGAGCATCCCCGAATCGACCGAACGATTCACTCCTAACGTCTTCGCTTTGACTTGCCGTCCGTCGGCAAATGTCAGCGTGGCGGTCAAGCCCGGACGTCCAATGACGTGAGCTGCCGTCAACACGTAACCATCCCGGCTGACGACCACGCCCGACCCTTGTGCCGCACCGACTTGTATATTTACCGTCGCCTTGATCACCTGGTCCGCAATTTCTTGCGAGCGGATCTCCATCAGCCGCAATTGTTCTTTGGAACTGGGAACTTCGCCGTTGAATAAGAATGCCAGCGAGACCTGGTCGGAGTCTTCCACAGCCCCGCTAACCGTAACGGGGTTGACGTCGTCGGATTGAGTTGCCTCGTTTTGTGCCCGAAGTTGGCTCCAACTCAATCCACAACACAAGAGCAGCCCCCACGCAAGTGGCCTGCAAAATCGGCGCAGCAATTCGATCATATGAGCTTTCCTTGGTTCCGTCATTCGGTACGGAACTCGATTAAAATAGGACCAACCCCGGCGAGTCAACCGTGCCCGGTCTTGTATTACGTTAATTTTATCATTCAGATCGTGCAATCGTATCGGTTAAAAATGTGAAATACCAGCGGTTTTTGGGATTTGGCTGGCTGCATTGACGTTTGCCCCTCATCAGGCCAACCGCACCTGAAACTCATAAATCGATCGCAGAGGTTGTATCGGTTATGGTTGAAAGGTCGCGTTCAAACTTCTAAAATCGTGGCACGAGTTCTTGGTGGCGAGGGTGTGACTCCCCTCGGTCGAAATTCATGGTTTCGCTGGCCAGCGATGGCTGTGATCTTCAGACTGGTTTACCGGAGTCAAATGAACCCGATGCCCGAAGCTGTAGGCGTAGTCCGCACTGCCAGGAGTGCTCGGTTATCCATAAGAAACTAACATCCAAAATCGGCCCTGGCGTCCAAAATCACCAACGTATGCTGCTGCGTCGCCCCATTTTTCCGCATGTGATTGAAATGAACCACCAGGTGGGCCGAGTCCTGGGGTGTAATGTTTATCTGGTTTTCGACGAAGACGAATGGATTTTGATCGACATCGGTTACGAGGAAACCGTCGATGAAATCATTGACCTGATCCGTCAACTGGATTTCCCCTTCTCACATTGTCGCGGTTTGGTGGCGACGCATGCTGATGTGGACCATATCCAGGGCCTGGCTAAAGCCAAACATGTCTTGCGGGCCCCCGTGCTGGCTCATCCTTTAGCCGCCGAGCCTTTGAAGTCCGGCGATCGACTCAAGACCTTCGCGTTGATCGAATCCCAAAATATCGATATGAGCATGCCGCCGGTGGAAACCGATCGATTGATCGACGAAGGTGATCAGATTCAAGTTGGACAGTTGAGTTTGGACGTGTGGTTGACCCCCGGTCATACGGATAGCCAGTTGGCGTTTCGCTGCGGCGAATTGCTGTTCAGCGGTGACAACATCTATCGCGATGGCTGCGTGGGCGCGATCGACGCTCACCACGGCAGCGATTTGACCAAGTTTATTGCGTCGCTGCGCCGCATTCGCGATTGCGATGCCGAATGGTTGCTCCCCAGTCACGGCCCGATTTTCCGCAAAGAAAGGGCGCTGCTGGAATCGGCCATCTTCCGTCTCGAGGGTTATCTGCGAATGGCCGATTTTGGCACATGTGCCATCGAATGGCCGCTCATGGACGAATATGAATCAGAATTGGCCTCTGGCATCATGCCTGCAGACCCCCAAGCGGCCAATTGAGCCCGGTCGAGAAAAATCGAATCCAGTAATCCGATGGCATCTCCGATTGGTTACTTGCGCAAGTATTTTTGCATGTGGGTTTTGTACTGCTCCACACCGGGCTGACCATAGGGATTGATCCCCATGAGTCGCCCTTCCAAGACCGTGGCCAGCATCATCATCTGGAAGAACTGGCCAAGCGAATATTCGTCGCACCGCGGCAGGTGGATATTGGTGGTCGGACGAGCCACTTCGGCGTAAGCGTCGTTGGTTCCTTGAATCGCCGCCGCCATGATTTCAGGCAGATGGCGTCCAGCCAGGTCGTCTAATTGATCGTGATCCCAACCGGTTTTTCCAACTGCTAATGGATCGTAACGCCAGTTATCAACGATCAGGTTATTGATGATTTTGTCGCGCCGTCCCGCCTGGTGTTGCTGGGCTCGCGAGTGCAGATCGCGCGTATTGACCACTGTCAACGGGAGCGCCCCCATCTCGTTCTTTCCCAGGCTTTCCGCCAACAACTGGTCATACCACATACCGACTGACTCCAACGCGTTGGACCAGGCAGACAGGACGCGAGTCGAACATCCCCGCTCACGTTCCCACCAGTGGTTTACCGCCACATAATCCAAGACAGCATTGCGGCCGGGAGGAGCCAAACGAAAATGGTCGTTCATCGCGGCGGCTCCTTCGAGCAACTTGACGATGTCGATGCCCAGAATAGAAGCTGGAAGCAAGCCGACGGCAGAAAAAATCGAGAACCGTCCCCCCACTCCTTCCGGCACGAGAAACCGGCGCCGACAGCCGATGGCATCGGCCAGCTCGGCCAATTTTCCTCGCTGTCCGGTAATAGGTATCAAATAATCGCCCAAGGCGTCGCTGCCAAAACTGTCCGTCCAGAGGCGGATGAATTGCCGCAGTGCGACGGCGGTCTCCAAGGTTCCGCCACTCTTGCTGATCACGATCAGGGCCCACCGATGGCGATCGTCGTTTGCATGATGTTCCGCTTTCAACAAGTGCATCAAACCGACGGTCGCATCATTGTCGACATTGTTTCCCGCGAAATAGACGCGAGGGCGACCGCCGCGTTCACCGGCCGGCAACTCGTTGTGGTACGGCTGGCAGCACGACTCAATTAAAGCGCGAGCACCCATATACGAACCGCCAATCCCCAAGACCACGACGCGATCGACGCGTTCACGAATCAGCGCCGCACCTTGCAGGATGCCAAATAACTCACTGGAGGCCCGTTGAGTTTGGTAGTCGTCGAGTAAGCGCTCGGGCAACTCATGAAAGCCAGCATCGAGCGGCTTTTTTTCTTGGGGAATCGGACGCTGGCCCCTCCAGGCTTCCAGGTCGTCCGTCAGCATTTCGTGGCGGCAAGCCAGCAATCGTGCGCCCAGGGCCTCCAATTCGGCGCGCGACATCCCGCCGATTGGCTCCATCGCTCGTGAAGGATCAAATCGAAGTTCTTGCATGTTGTTACCAGTCGGACGTAGGGGTTATAGTGATTCCACCGAGAGAGAGAGTTTACGAGTCGGCATACTTCATGGCAAGCAGTTTGGCGGGAAGTGTTTAAGAGCTAACCTTGGCCAAGAGGTATCCGTTCATGACCCGATCGTAACCGTTGTCGGACTCTGGCGGACAGGCGTGATTGTAGAACCATGGTTCTCAATTGTTCCTCTTTGAACGATGGTCACCCCAGCCAGAGTTTGTAACAATTGAGGAAAAAGGCTCTACAATTTCGTGAACGGTTAAGTCCGATCAACCCCGATTTGTCGCAAGTCATTATCGGGACGAAGTCGGTTCGCCTAAAAAACACAGTGGCTTGCATTGCACGCGAACCCTGAAGAGATCACATGGAAATCATCGATTGGTTGTTACATGTCGACAAACATCTGGTCACTGGTGCCGAATGGATGGGCCCATGGTTGTATGCGTTGTTGTTCGCCATTGTTTTTTGTGAAACGGGGCTGGTGATTACGCCGTTTTTGCCCGGCGACTCCCTGTTGTTTGCTGTGGGTGGGTTGATAGCTGTCAGCGACGGTGCGTTTAGCTTGCCCCTCATGATGATTTTGTTAATCGTGGCCGCCGTGGTAGGTGACGCGGTCAACTACGCTGTGGGCAAATTTGTCGGCCCCCGTGTCTTTCGCAGCGAAAAATCCTGGCTGCTGAACAAATCGCATTTGGATCGTGCGCAACGATTCTACGAACGCCACGGCGGCAAGGCCATCATCTTTGCCCGGTTTGTCCCGATCGTCCGCACGTTTGCTCCTTTTGTGGCGGGGATCGGCCGCATGAGTTACCACCGGTTTTGGATGTTCAATGTTGTCGGCGCCATACTTTGGGTAAGCATCTTTCTGGTAGGCGGCTATTGGTTTGCAAACTTGGATGTCGTCAAACGGAACTTCCACATCGTGATTTTTCTGATTATTGGAATCTCCATTCTCCCGATTGTGTGGGAATGGTATCGTCATCGTTCCAGATCCGATCAACCTCAGAGCGCAAGCCCTTAGGACCAAGTTAAACACAGATCCGGCGATGAATCCGTTGAAATGCGTACCGCTGTGACCACACAAGCACTCAACAATTTCAGCGAAAAGTGCCCATCTCAATCGCAACTTGGAATTGGGATGGCTGTCTGATCGTAGGCAATCACCACCAGCTACTGAAGTTGATTCCTATGCGGGGGCCGACTTCGGGCGCGCAAAGCGAGGACTCCGAGAACCAATATTACGGCCATCATGGCGGCGATTTGCATCGTGGAAAACACCCGCGTTTGCGTTTCCACATTCATCACGCGCATCGATAGCTGCGGGTTCCCCCGCGGAACACGGAAATAGTACGTCATGCCCCGCGGTTTGAATTCCAACTCAACGCCCGAGGAAACCCGAGGAGCAGGGGCCGCATGAGCCAACTGGCCGTCACCAAACCGCCCATCCGCGGGCCTGTCGTCACCATCCATGCCTCCCATTCCTCCAAGACCTGAACCGGGCCTGGTCGGATATTGGACTTGCGCTTGGCCAGGATCGTAAAAGGTTTGACCAGCGCTTTGCTCTTGGGGAACTTGAAATGCCTGTTGCCGTTCGATCAGTCGGCCACTCAGTTCTTTTAAGTCCTCAGAAACCGTTTCTTCACCACCAACTTGCATCCGCCCTTCAACCTGGGCTCCCCGTTTCTTTTCATTTTCTACAGTCTGTTCGGAAACGAGTTCGTTGATATTTCTTCGAATCCGATTTCCGGCAGCTGCTTCATCATTGGCCAACTCTTCCGTTTGCCGATTCAATTCCGACAGGTTTCGTTGCAATTCATCCGACTTGGACCGCAATCGCATGTTCTGACCCAATTGCGATTGTTCGTTGATTTCGCCTGCCAACTGTTCCATTCGTTGCAGCGTGTTGTCATAGCCGTAGTTTGACCGCCTTCACTCGCTTTTGAGTTTTCCAGAAATCGTCTCGAGTTGGCGAGATTGATAGTCCAAATACTCATCGACCAGTGTATCGCCCGAATCGACGCGAGTCATCGTTCCATCAAACCACAGCGGCTTCAGTGACTTGTCCACGTGCAGCCGCACATGGCTGACTTGCGTCTCGATATTCTGCGTGTGAGCCAGTGGAATCGCCCACTCCGATTGACGGGACGCCAATCGTCCCGAATAAATCAACTCCACCGGATAATCCAATTCCAATTCGGATGTCTTGACGAGCGGCACTCGGATCAACTGGGACTGCGCCGGGGCGGCCAAAGGCGTCGCCACCGCGCCATCGACTCGCAGGCCAACCAGCCGAGCCCGGTTCGGCAACAATACCTCCAGGACCGGTTCGGTGCGGTTGTTCACGCGCAAGACTTGCTTGGCAATGTACCCACCTCCCGCGTCCAGCACCACGTCCGTTTCACTCAAGGGAATCGACGCGGCCACCGTCTGGACTAACTCGCTCGGAACCGCGCGGATCGTCAGCCCCGCATCTCGATCATTGGAATTAGTGAAATACGCAGTGGCCAAAAACGGCGCGCGCAGTTTATCTTGTAACGTTTTGAACAATGGCCGCTGGCGGACGACTTCTTCGACCCCTGCGGTCGGCTGGAACACCAACTCATCGCGGCCCATATTCTGGACCGTGACGAATCGCTGGGTGGTCTCGCCCGTCAGGTTCATCGGAAGCGTTGCCGACCATTCCGCCGTCAATCCAGTATCCAACTGAACCGCCAGTCGATAGGACCGAAGCACGCGATCCTGCAGATTGACCTTGAATTCGACCCAACCATCATCGCGGCGTGTTTTCTCGACGCGGCTGATCAAAGGGCCTTGCACCTGGGCTTCACTCCACCGTTCAGGCAAGGCGAATGCCACGGCATCCACACCGGATTGCTCGATCGTCCAATCTAATAAAATCGTCTCTTCGATCGACCGCCGTGTCCAACTCACGTCAGTAATGGACTCAAACTTGACGCGTGGGGACAAACGTCGCCACCAAAAACTCAAGGCGTGTTCCGAACTGTCCGCCCGGGCTGCCAGCGGATTAGACAATCCCCACTTCTGCTTGAACCAGTCTCCGAGTTGACCTCCCAGGATTTTTAACGCTCGCCCAGAAGTTGTCATCTCCAATAACAACGCTGAATCGTGATCGGCCGCATATTCAAATCGCTCGGACTCGGCTCCCAACACCTTCCATGCAAGCCAGTCCAATGACTCTGTTCCTCGCGACTTGATGGCAAATTGAGCGATGACGAATACCGTTTGAGCAGCTTCTTGAGCCAATCGAAAACGCCAAATTGCGTATTCGCCTTGGATATGATGGGTCACAGTAAATTCCACCCCATGCCGCTGGCTGTCGTCTACAACCCGCCAATCCGATTCTCTCACTGCCAATGCGGTAGGAACCGCGAGATCGAACTCTCGGATGCTTCCCGAAGTGGGCTGCAGCCGGACCATGGCAAATACCTCGCATTGACTCAATCCAAGGCGCAGAAAAACCTCGTGGTTGACTGCCATCGTTTGACGAACTAATTGTGCTTGCAACTGAATCCTGGCTCCGGACCTGGCAAAATCGAAGCTCTGAAAGGGAACGACAAACAACGGCTGGCGGAAGTTGGCGCTCAATGGTTGAACGCCATCGGCCTGCCAATCGATACGTCTCACGCCATCGGTTGCGATCACATCCACGGATACCTGATCGCTGCGAGTCATGCGCACTCGACCCGTAACTGAACCGCGTCCTTCGACCGCGCACAAAGGGACGTCAATCGGTACTGGAGTGATTGTCAGGGGATCGAATGCCAACGCATAGGTGACAGTTGCTTTCGTCGCGGTGGATTCCGCCAACAAGTGCACATCGACGAGCGCGGAATCTTCATCGCGGTGGGTCCAACGCTGAATGTTTTCTCCCGTAATACTCTCCAGTCGCACACCCGACGGAACGCGCAACTGCCAACGATCGAGCGACTCGCCAAACTGGATCGTCAAATCGGCGCGACCCCGCAATTCGTTGGTCAAGACTTCAATCAAGGTGTCGCTGTGCCAATTGGCCGAACCCGCCACACGCGAAGGCGCGATCGCTTCGCGCCATTCCAAAACAAATGCTCCATCGGCCGCCACACTGAACGAAGTCTTCTGATGCGGTTCGAGTGTGTCTTCCGTCTCAATCGGCCCCGACCGGAATCGCACGACCAGTGGCTCAGGACCGGCATGAAACGTCATGTCTGTGGCCAGCGAAGTTGGCAAACGGCCGCTGGCGCGAAATCCGCCGCTCGTCTTGACCAAGGGAAATGCGATGCTCAGTTGGGCCTGGTGCAGACCCGCACCCGCCACCCGCAGACGCAACGGCAGTTCGGAAACAGTCGTATTCCCCTGAACAACCTCTGGGTGGTGGCTGGCCACATCGGTGATCAACGTCGCCGGTTGGCCGTCGAGCGTCGCTTTAACC